>JANMSG010000295.1:0-12103 GCA_031389065.1 Acidobacteriota bacterium
AAATTCTACTGCCTCGAAATGCTCGCCTAAACATCTGGGCGGGCGCACATAGGGCACGTCAGCAACTACTCAATCGGTGACGCGCTGTCGTGGTACAAGCGCATGCGCGGATTCAACGTCTTGCATCCTTTCGGTTGGGACGCATTCGGGCAGCCAGCCGAAACCGCCGCGATCAAACACGGGACAGATCCTGAAGAGTTCACTCGCGAAGCCATCGCTACGATGAAAGCGCAATTGCAAAAGATGGGCATCAGCTATGACTGGTCGCGTGAAGTCGCCACCTGCGACCCTGAATACTACAAATGGAATCAGTGGTTTTTCATAGAGATGTTCAAACGCGGCATGATTTATCGCAAGAAATCGCCGGTCAACTGGTGTACGAAAGAGAACATTTCGCTGTCGAATGAACAGGCTTCGGGCGGCGTCTGTTGGCGTTGCGGCGAGCCTGTCATTCAAAAAGAGTTGATGCAGTGGTTCGCTAAGACTACCGACTACGCTGGCGAGTTGTTGGATTCACTGGACAAGATGGAGGGCGATTGGCCAGACCGTGTCATCACCATGCAACGCGATTGGATCGGTCGCTCGCGCGGCGCACAGGTTACTTTCAAAGTTGCCGATTTCGACGATTCCATCACCGTTTTCACTACCCGCATAGACACGATCTTTGGCACAAACGCAATTTCGCTTGCGCCTGAACATGCGCTGGTTGCCAAACTCACGGAAGGCAAACCGCAGCGCGATGAAGTGCTGGCTTTCGCTGAAAAGTTAAAGCAGCAGAATCGCTCGGCGCGAACCATGGGCGAGTTGGAAAAAGAAGGTATTTTCACTGGCGCGTATGCCATCAATCCTTTCAACGACGAGCGCATACCGATCTGGGTAGCGAACTTCGTGTTGATTGAATACGGCACGGGCGCTGTGATGGGTGTGCCTTCGGGCGACCAACGCGACTTTGAATTTTCGCGCAAGTACAACATCCCTTTCCGGCAAATCAAGTTGACGGATGACGGGCGCGAAATTGCCGCCGAAGAATTGGAAGTGTCTGATGAAGCGTGGACTACAACGGTCAACACAGGCGAATGGAGCGGTCTGACTTCTCGCGAAGCCAACGAGAAGATGACCGTTTACGCGGAAGAACAGGGGTTCGGTAAAGGCTCCATCACTTATAAATTGCGCGATTGGGGAATCTCGCGTCAAAGGTATTGGGGAACGCCTGTGCCGATGATTCACTGCGAGAATTGCGGAACGATGCCTGTGCTTGAAAAAGATTTGCCGGTAATTTTGCCGAAAGGCGTGAACTTGAACGTCACGGAAGGCTCGCCGCTCGACCATGTTCCCGAATTTGTCAACGTAGAATGTCCGCAGTGCAAAGGTGCGGCAAAACGCGACACGGACACCATGGATACCTTCGTTGATTCAAACTGGTACTACTTCCGTTATTGCGATCCGCACAATAACGAGAAGCCATTTGACTCTGAAAAAGTGAGTTACTGGATGCCTGTAGAGCAGTACATTGGCGGCATCGAACACGCCGTCATGCATTTGATTTACACGCGTTACTGGACCAAGGTCATGCGCGATTTAGGTTTGGTAAATTTTGACGAACCTGTGACGCGCTTGCTCACACAAGGGATGGTTTGCAAAGAGACCTATTACTGCGCGAATGATAAATGCGAACACTACGAATGGTTGTTCCCAGAAGAAGTGACGGATGACAAAAAGTGTAAATTCTGCGGCACATCTGTTGTGATCGGGCGCGTTGAAAAGATGTCTAAATCGAAGAAGAACGCCGTTGATCCGATTGAAATGATTGATCGCAACGGCGCAGATGCTTTACGCTTATTCGTGTTGTTTGCGGGACCACCGGAAAAAGACAAAGAATGGTCTGACGAAGGTTTCGATGGGGCGGCTCGTTTCCTGAATCGCATCTGGCGCATCGCTTACAAATGGCAGGGCCGCGTTGTAGGTATAGAAATTGCCGAGATCATGCAAAACGAATTGGCTGATTATCAACGCAAGCTGCGTCGCAGGACGCATCAAATCGTTCGTGCTATTACAGAGAATATGGAAGGGCGAATGCACTTGAACACTTGCATCTCGTCTTTGATGGAATTGACGAACCAGATTTATGCCTTCGATCAAGTCATTGACAAAAACACGGATGCAAAAGCTTCGGACATTTCCATTGCGCGAGAATCTCTTGAAGCGTTGATTCGGATGCTCGCGCCATTTGCGCCGCATATTTCAGAAGAGTTGTGGCAGCAGTTCGGTCATACAGAGAGTTTAGCGCAAACCGATTGGCCGGAGTTCAACGAAGGATTGGCTCGCGAAGAAGAGATAGAAATCGCTGTGCAAATCAATGGCAAACTGCGCAGCCGCATCTTTGTCACGCCCGATGCAAGCAAAGAGGTTTTAGAAGAGACTGCACTTGCCGATGAAAAAATTAAAGCGCAAATCGAAGGGCGCGACATGGTCAAAATCATCGTCATTCCAGGGAGGCTCGTTAATGTGGTCATCAGATAACCGATATTCAAATTTACTGGTTGCCAGTTCAAATGAAAGTGTGCGGTTCCCCTATTGAATCGCACACACAAACATGATTGTTTTAAGCAACTGAATTATCAGACGATTTCCGGGCCAATTAAAATATCTAAAATCATCTACGGGAGATTATGGAAAAAACTCGCAAGCAAAACAAATCCTGCCGCAATCGAAGCATTCGACGGTCGTACACGCCGTTTGTATTCCTTTTGACCTTCTTGCTTTTTAACCTGCCCTGGCCATCTGCTACGCAGGCTGCCGCAGGCGACCTCGACCCCACTTTCGGCAATAACGGCAGAGTTATCACCGATATTAACGGAGGCGGTGACGTCGCCTTAGCAGTCGTCACCCAGACGGACGGCAAAATCGTTGCCATCGGCGCAACCACAGGCATTGAAGGGGATTTCGCTCTCGTCAGGTATCATGAGAATGGCAACATTGACACAAGTTATGGAACTAATGGAATCGTCATCACAGACTTCTTCGGAGGCGGTGATCTAGCGCGCGCTGGCGTTATTCAAGCGGACAACAAAATTATCGCTGTCGGATCAGTTTTTACCGGTACGGATTATTCATACGCTTTAGCGAGGTATAATACAGATGGAAGCCTGGATATGACCTTTGGTTCCGGCGGCAAAGTGATCACAACCCCCGGAGGCGGGATGAATGGTGCAATCGCTCAAGCTGCAACCATCCAGCCTGATGGCAAGATTATTGTTTTTGGCAATACTCTTTTTAACGGGGCCGGCTATCTTGCTGTGGTTCGATATAATACCAATGGCACGCTCGATAGCACTTTCGGTTCACAGGGAGTGATGTTGACGAACTTTCCGGGTCGCAGCGGGCCTCCCGCGGCAGTCGCTCTTCAACCGAATGGCAAAATCGTATTCGCCGGTTATACCTTTCTTGGAACCAACTCCACCACCGATTACGCGGTGGGGCGGCTAAACGCCGACGGCAGCACTGATATATCGTTTGGCATATCCGGTTTCTTCGTCGCAGATTTCACAGGAGTGGGTGATTATCTGAATGCCATAGCAGTTCAGGAAGACGGCAAAATCGTTGCCGTAGGACGCACCGATGTTGTTGGCCATGCCTATCACTTTGGCATTGTGCGCTGTAACGCAAACGGAACCCTGGATACAACCTTTGGCACAGGCGGAAAAGTCATTTCGTCTATTACCGCAGGCGAATGGGCACGCGCCGTTTTGATTCAACCTGATGGGAAAATACTTGTTACTGGCGAGGGGGGCTTCGCGGCCACCGTGCTTGCGCGATATACCTCGCAGGGAAATTTGGATGTCAGCTTCGGCTCCGGCGGAAGCGTTACGACACCCCTGCTTAGCGGGTTCGGCACCGCTTTTAGCTTGAAGTTACAAACGGATGGCAGAATTATTGCAGCGGGAGCCGAGTTCAATGATATCGCGCTCTGGCGTTATCAAAATGATGGGGCGGGCATCTTTGATATCTGTCTGCAAGATGACAGCACAGGGGACATATTCAAATACAACTCAGTCACAGGGCGTTATCAATTCAGCCAATGCAGAAAAAAAGGGTTGTTTCTCGAAGGCACAGGCAATCTTACCAGAGGCTCATGTACTATAGGATTGAACCACTTTTCAGGGAATCTGCAAATCAACATGAAATTTAATTCTTGCTCGCAACGTGGCAGCGGATCGGTAAAATTGTTGCCCTACGGTCCATTCATCAACATTACTGACTCAAATACCACTAACAGTGTTTGCTCTTGTCCGTAAGGAGGAAAGAAGTTTCCTCCTTGTCAAAGTCAGCACTTTTTTGCCAAGTCGGGTTTAGCTCGTTATTCAATTATCAATTGCTTCCGTGAGAGCGCGAACAAGCTGAACGCGCTCTCAAACTCATTCAATACCTTTGACCAGTTCGCGCGCCAGATGGCGGTTGCTGCGCGAAACCGGCAGGCGCATACCGTTTTGCAGTTCCACATCCATTCTTCCCTCTTTGGACAGCGACAAAGATACCAACGCATTCACACGAACGATGTTGTTTCGATGAAGTTGCTTAAACACTTGTGGGTCTAAGCGTTCAATGAGATTACTGAGTGAAAGTTCCGTGATGCCTTCTCGTGAACCTTCATAGTACACACAAGTGTAATGATCCCGGCTTACAAAACAAGCGATCTCCGATTCTTCGACGACCCGCAAACGCGAGCCTTGCTTAACAACAACCTTGCGCAAATGCCCTTCTCTTTCAGACATTCGCTCCTCCAACGCTTTCAGCTTTTCTTCATTCTCAACTCGCGCAAGCGCATTCGTTAAAGCTTGAATGAAGCGCTCGTTGGTAAAGGGCTTGAGCAAATAATCGCAAGCCTGTTCTTCAAAAGCGCGAACGGCAAACTCATCGTATGCGGTTTGAAAGACGATTTGAAAAGGTCTCTGTGGCAACTGCTTCAAGGCTTCAAAACCGGAAAGTCCGGGCATCTCGACATCAAGAAAAACAATGTCCGGCTGGAAGGCATTGATTTTTTCAACGGCTTCGATTCCAGATTCGGCTTCTTCAATAAGGAAGGATTGTTCAGCTTGGTGCAGATAACGGGCAATTCGTTGGCGGGCGAGTTCTTCGTCGTCAACGATTAATATTCGCTTTGGAATTTGATTCGGCTCGCTCAAGTTTCCCCCTTCCTGATATCAATGGTTCGGACAGTTTTTTATCAGTTGCCACGTGCTTCAGCTCGTGGACAGGCAATTCAATAAGGGCAAGGCTTTAGCCCAACTCAAGAGAAAAAGACCCGTCACAATAGCTTTAGCTTAAGCAAGAAGGAAGAAATATCATTTTGAAATTCGGCTAAAGCCGTTCTTTTCTTTCTCTCTGACCACGAGCTGAAGCACGTGGCAATGGATGACAAATTAATCAGCGGACTTACTCCTTTATCACTACTGTTGTTTCAATCAATCTTTTCTCCGGTAAATGAAAAACTGGCAACCGTTCTCTCCGCGTCATCCGTTGCGATGTTGAATTGGTGGAGCTTTCCGTAAAGCAACTCCAGACGCGCGCGCGTATTCGCAAGTCCCGTCCCAGATGATTGGTTGTCTGAAAAAGGCTTTCCGGTATTGATCACCCGTAGTTGGTAAAGAGCTTTATTGATTCTCGCTATATCCACTACCACTTCGCCACCTTCAACCGATTTTGCGATGCCGTGTTTGATGGCATTTTCAACCAGCGTCTGTAGCACAAGGCTTGGCAGAAAAATATTTTCATCGTTGGCTGGAATGTTGAACGAAAACTTGAGGCGTTTGCCGAAACGGATTTTTTCAATCTCCAGATAGCGACTCGCGATGTCTATTTCAGATTTGAGCGTTGCGGTCTTCACTCCTGAATTCGTCAATATTTGCCTGTATAAATCCGCCAGCGTGTGGGTCATCTTTGCAGAGTTTTCTTGCCCTGACTCAATCAATTCAGCGAGGCTGTTGAGCGCATTGAACAGAAAATGTGGGCGCATCTGCTGTTCAAGCGCATTGTATCGCGCTTCGGCTACGACGACTTTGAGCGCCAGCGTATCTCTTCGGGCACTCTGATAGGCGGAGTGCAAAAGGAACATAATCACCATAAACAAGCCAATCATCAGAGAGGGGAAAAAAGCAGCACGCTCCATTTTTTCTCCGGCCATCCAGGCTCTCAAAAAGAGCGCTGACCAGATGCCAATCACCGTTGCTAAAATGGCTAGGGCAACTTGCAGATAAAAAAAATTCCAAAGCTGCAATTTGGTTTTGATAAAGATAAGCGTGAACAATGCAAAGGCCACCAAAAAGAAAAGCGTAATCACGATAGAGATGGTCAATCCGAAGGTCAGCAGCGAAATAAATTTATCGAACAGAATGCCTTGCTGCCGGAACTCACTGATATTAAAAAGGAACGGAATGAATGAAATGAGAATGGCTACCGGAATGTAAATCAAATTGCGAGTTGTCTCTTTCCAATATCTGCGCCATTCGGTTCTCATCGCTAAAGATTTTCACAGAAAGATAAAACACTGCCAACCTTTTAAATCTGTCTTGCTAACCATTCAGTCGAAAAAAACGACCGTTCAGAATTCAGATCATTCCAATGCGCCTATTCAGTCGTAAACTCCGACGAAGCAGCAAAAAAGTAGTCCATTTGCAGAAAAAAATCTTAGGGAGGATTGGAGAGAGATGAACAACAAAAATCAAGTGGCGATCATTTTGGGCGTATGCGGAACATTATTCTTCATCGCATCGGGTTTGGGCGTCTTGCCCTGGAAGTACGCTGTTTTCGCAGGCATAGCATGTTACATATTTGCTGGCGCGGTAAGGCGAATTGCCAAGGAAAATAAATATTGACATTGGTTTGAGCGAACAGGAAAAGTCTGAATCAAAAAGAACTACAGGATTACAAATATCAAAATTGGAGGCTACGATGCAAAAGAGATTCTTCATCACATGGCTTTGTTTCGCTTCTCTGCTTTTTGCAAACGCTGCACACAATCAAGCCTATGCAAGGCAAGCAAGCGCAAAGCAGATACCGAAAGAGTTAAGCGATTTACTGGGGACATTCGTCGGAGAATGGGCAATCTTTGGGATTGACGAAAAAGGTCAAATCGTTAAAAAGATTTCCTGGACGGATACCATCAAAACCGAAAAACCCGTTGTCAAAGACGACAGAGCCTATGTCACCACCTCAGACGAAATGATTTTTGAAGGTGGCAAAATTCCGCCGAGAAAATATCAAGGGACGGAAGGATATTTCATCAATAAGGACGGCAGTCTGGGCGAATATTTCATTGAGAGCTTCGGGCAGATCACCAAAATGCACAAACTGGCAGACAATATTTGGGTTTATGGCATACCTGCTGCCACACAAGAAATCGCTCAGCTAGGCTTTTCAAATATCACTTCTGCGCAACATGTTCTGGTTAAAGTTGTCACGCAAGAAAATGGCGCACAGACTCATCGAATCACTCGCGTCACCACAGTAAACTGGAAAGATAAAGAAGGCAAAGACCTGTGTACACAGTTTGTCAGTTTACAGGGATATCACAAAAAGCAAACCTCCTAACTGTAGATGTCGCAAAGAACTCTTCAGTCCGGCGTCGTCAAAAACCTAATCATTACTTTGAGAGGATAAAATATACATGAAAAAACCAATTCTGTTCTGCACACAAATTCTTCTATTACTCGTCGCCTTCACCCTGTCTGCAAAGGCACAGACTCCTGCGCCAACAACGCAAATTGAGGAGATGAAGAAACTTAATTTTCTGGTCGGCGAATGGCGCGGCGATGCCTGGGCTATGATTGAGCAGAATAAGCGCGAGACCGCCAAACAGACCGAGACAGTGCAATTCAAGCTCAACGGTTTGACACTCCTTGTAGAAGGCGTAGGCAAAACTACCGACGGCAAAGACCGCATCGTTCACCACGCGATGGCTATTATCTCTTATGATACAGTGAAAAAAGTCCATCGTGTTTCCGCATATCAGGCAAACGGGCAAGCCATAGAAGCGGAAGCCAAAGTCGGCAATAACACATTGGAATGGGGCTTCAAAAGGGGAGATGGCACAATTCGTTTTACCATTAAGCTGACAGAAAAAGGTGAATGGTACGAAGCGGGTGATTTTAGCCCGGACGGCAAAAACTGGTTCAAGTTTATGGAGATGACGCTGCAACGAGTAAAGTAATCGAAAGCTTTCCGATCATCGAAGAAAGCCTGGAAAGTTGTCCATTCAAATTGTCGAAGGGTAATTTACCGGCTTCATCACGTCATCACAATTTCACAGAATGAGCAGAATTCGCTCCACGTTGTTCGCAAATAATTTTTCGCCACGAATGACACGAATTTTACGAATGAACACGAATCGGTATGTCGATCATTCGTGTTCATTCTTTTGATGTGTGCAGTTCGTGGCGTCTCCTCAATTTCTCTGCCTGGTATTTCTAATGTCAAATTGGTGATTAATCAAAGTTTGCTCGTCACCTCTTCAGTTTTTTGGCTGACTGGCAAACCGCAGCTTTCTGATGAGTGCGACAAAGCAACAGCTTTAAAGCAGCTAGCTCGTTCTGTTGCGTGAGGAGTTGCTTTCGATACTGCTCGATCTGCGCTTGTTGCTCGTTGACGGCGTTGACAAGGGCGACATTGACGCGGTCGTATTTGACTCCCTCGACCTGCCCTTTGTCATTGTGCGTCACCAGCAGTGGTTCGATTTCGGCGACCTCTTCGGCAACCAATCCGAGATCGCGCTCGCCGCCTGCGATCCAATTAAAACTGACGGGGCGCAGGCGATTGATGAGATCTAACCCGAAGGTGAAAGGGCGTATCTGATTTTTGTAACGCAAGGAAGATGAGCAGGTAGAGATTTGATTGGAGCCGTTGCGACAAAGCTGTGTGCTGCCGGCAGCGCCTAGCGTTGAAACGCGTATGATGCCATTGACATCCAGACGGTCGGCTGGCGTAGTCGTGCCGATACCGACGTTGGTACTGCTTACTGCGCCGTTGACGCCGTTAATGCTGCCAAGAACCAGAGAATTGCTTTGCGAAACCAGAGCATTGGAGCCGATGGCGGTGGCGTTGGTGAGGTTACCGATAGCCACGTCAGCATTGGTACCAATTAGGGTATTATTTGAGCCGGTCACATTTGAATCACCAGCCGCTTCACCAAAAAAGGTGTTGCCGCCGCCCGTTGAGTTATTCAAGCCAGTATTGCTTCCAATGAAGGAGTTCCTGGTGCCCGAAGAGTTATTCAAGCCAGCCGATCTGCCGAAGAAAGAATTCTCGCTTCCTGTTGCATTAAATGAGCCAGCGAAGGTGCCGAAAAAGGCGTTGTGATTGCCCCCATTTAAGGCGCCAGCTTCTGTGCCGAAGAAGGCATTGTTGATGCCTGTGGTGTTATCGCGGCCCGCCGATTCGCCAAAGAAGGCATTGTTGTCGCCCGTCTGGTTATTTTGACCAGCCAACGTACCGAAGAAGGAGTTGCTGCCACCCGTGGTGTTCGAGCGCCCAGCATCTCTGCCGAAGAAAGCGTTTTCGTTGCCCGTCGTATTCAAAAAACCAGCCGATGAGCCAAAGAAAGAGTTGTGGACTCCCGTCGTATTATTTCGGCCAGCAGAATTGCCAAAAAAGGCGTTGAGGCTGCCCGTCGTATTCGAAAAACCAGCCGTTGTGCCAAAGAAAGAGTTGAGGCTGCCTGTCGTGTTCCTGGAACCAGCCGATGAGCCGAAGTAGGCATTGTTTTCACCCGTGGTGTTATCGCGGCCAGCCGCTGTGCCAAAAAAAGAGTTGCTCGAACCTGTGGTGTTCATGCGACCAGCCGATTCACCAAAGTAGGCGTTGTCAGCACCCGTTAAATTCGAAAGGCCAGCCTCTCTACCGAAGAAAGAATTGTTCCCACCTGTCGTGTTAAATGAGCCACTCCCTCTACCAAAGAAGGAATTGCCCCCACCCGTCGAATTATTTGCACCAGCCGATACGCCGAAGAAGGCATTTTCGGAACCCGTCCTATTATTAGTGCCAGCCGATCTGCCGAAAAAGGCGTTCGAAGTGCCAGTGGTGTTTGCTGAACCAGCGAATGTGCCAAAGAAAGCGTTGTCGTTGCCCGTAGTGTTTGAAAAACCTGTCCCTACACCAAAAAAAGAGTTGCTCGAGCCTGTTGTATTTGAGGAGCCAGCCTCTCTGCCGAAGAAGGCGTTTCTGAAACCAGTTGTATTAAATGAGCCAGCCCCCCTACCGAAGAAGGAGTTGTCCTCGCCCGTCGTATTCGATGCGCCAGCCGATCCGCCGAAAAAGGCGTTCGAAGTGCCCGTGGTGTTTGCTGCCCCTGCTCCGACTCCTGCAAAAATATTGCTATTTCCTCCAATACTCAATACACGGTTGCCGCCAATGTTGTATTGCGTTGTCGCATTTATCTGGCTTGCCGCCAGCGTCCCGCCCAAAATGCCGTTGCCGCTGATATTGAAGTTCGTGTTGCTCTGCTGACCTGTCATGTTCTGTATATAATTGACGCTGCCCCCAGGAAGATTGGCGTTTAACGTCCCACTGACCGTCAGATTGCCCGTCACCAATTCATCGCCTACGACGTGCAGTCTGGCGCTGGGTGCGCTTGTGCCGATACCCAGATTGCCTGTTGCCGTCAGTCGCATCCGCTCGGTATCTGCCGCGCCAAAAAAATCCCCGCTCGAAAAACGCAACGCCCCGCTCCTGGTCACCAATCGCCCATCCGTTCCATCGTGCGTCAGGATGATCTGCCTCGTATCAGCAAACCCCGTAGCGTTGCCAAACTGCGCCGCCAGGGCTCCGGCTCCCTGATTCAAACAGCAGCCTCGCGTCACCATCGCCCGACCTCCCCCGGTCGTGAATACCGGCGCAGGCAGCGGATTGCGAAACACCAAGCCAGGTAAGCCATCCCCTGTGCGAGTGTTGTAAACCTCGAACTGGAACAAGCCGCCGCTGGTGGCACTGGTCGGACCCTCCTTGTCATCGGCGCCGACATCTTGTGTGGTAATCGTGCCAGCCTTGTCAGTGGTCTCTAGGAATTGAGCTTTCACCACCGCCACTCCCCAGCGCAGCACCACCCTTCCCATCTGCTTGACGGGTTTTGCAGCAGGGCGCTCGACAATCAGTGTGTAGTAGTAGGTGCCTTCGGCAAGGGGCTGCCCTTGCAGGTCGAACAAGAGCCAGTCAAGGCTCTGGCTTGCGACAAGATTCGAGTCGAAGAGCTTGTCGCCGGCGCGCGAGAAGATTTCGAGGTGAAGGCTTGAGACCTCGCCGCCTACTGAAAAGCGAACCGAGTTGGTGTAGCGGACCGCCGTGAGGTCCGGTGCTTGAGCTAGCGAGGGGGGTGCCGTCAGCAACAACAGCATCGCGACCATCCATACGGAAAATAAACCTGATTTTGACATGTATACTCCTTTTCTAAGGTTTTAACTGATTGGCTTTTATTGAATGGATCCACCAGCTAAAGCCGTTGGCAATTTATATAGCCTTCCCATTCGTTTACCGCGAGATTCAGAAGCGGGCGAGTCTATCAACACCGTTGAGGGTAATCCAAAATTGCAGCCCGTCGCTGCACGACCCGGTCGGTAAGTCTGAGGTCCCGCCCGTGGGAAGCGAGCCAATCGGAGTTAGACTTGTAGCTCGAAACAGGGAAACACTGTTGCCGACAGAGTTAGTAATCAAAATCCGCTCCCCATCAAATGCCGCAGAAGTCGGGTTGTTTAATCCGTTGCCGGTAAGCGTCGCCAGCACAATGGGCGTTGCCAAGGGGTTGCCCGCACTGTCGTGCACACGCACGACAGTCAAAGAGTTTGCCGTAAGGTTGGGCACCCAGATGTTCGCGCCATCAAAGACTGGTAACTGAGGAGAGGTTCCCACTGGAATCGTCGAAAGAATGCCGCCACTGGCATTGAGTTTCAAAAGCGTTCCCGCCCCTTGGTCGGTCACCCAGATGTTGGCTCCGTCATAAAGAATGCCTCGTAGGTTGTTGAAGCCTGTCGCAGAATTGACAACCGACCAGGGAAATGACGCGACAGGGGTAATGATTGAGACGCTGCTGGAGTTTGCCGTCCAGAGACGCGCCCCGTCA
>JANMSG010001101.1:0-11297 GCA_031389065.1 Acidobacteriota bacterium
AGGGCTCGTCAGCAAAAAAGCTCTCACAAAAGGCGAGTTGCAACTGAGGATCAAACCCGCCAAAGATTTCGCAGAAGTGACAGTGGTGGCGCGTGAAAATGATCTGGTAGGAAGCGCTTCCAGACGCCTAAACGATAGCGACTTATCTGGTTTGCTCGGAGACGATGCAAACGATAATGGAAATATTACGGCAGCAGAATTGAATGACGGCGATATTGTTTCTGTTATTTACGACCCGCAACAGCAAAATCGTGTTCTCGAAATTTACATCCATTGATTGAATTTGAGTTTTCAAAATAATTCATCGCTGCTGTATAATCAAAAACGGCTGATGAAAAGCCCAATACTTACAAACGTAAAAGGAGCAAACCAATAACGCTATGCGTAAAAATTTTATCGTTATATTTCTCATAACCCTATTTGCTTTAGCCGCTTCTGCTGCGGTGATTGCAGCAACAGAGAGCAACAAAGCCACAACCACCACTTCAACAGACGAAGCGAAGAAACCCGTCACCAATAAACTTTGCCCGGTCAGCGGCGGCCCTTCCCTCGCAGATTATCGTGACGAATACAAAGGACAATACGTTTACGTCTGCTGCAAAGGGTGTCTGGATGAATTCAAAGCAGACCCTGAGAAATTTGTCGCCAAGATGTCGAAAGAAGAGCGCGAATTAATCAAGACCAATGAACTTTGCCTGATGTCAAAAGAGCCTGTGAAACAAGAGTTCTGGTCTGAAGACAGTGGCCGCAAAGTCTATTTCTGCTGCGCCGGTTGCAAGACATCTTTTGATAAGAAGGCGGCTGCCAGCAAAAAGAGCTAATCTTGCGTTGTCCTGAAAATGCCTCAGGTTTATCAGAAAAAAAATTAGACAGCGGCAGTTGAGGCGCAAACCTTGCGCCTCAACTCGCCGCTCTTTATTTGGAGGACTCAATCAATTGTCGCTTAAAACCATTCTCTCTCGCGCACCTTTCATCGTTTTATTTTCCTGCTTACTATTGCTTTGCGCCTGTAGCAACAATCCGCAGCCTGCAAACACCAACAGCAGCACTCCGTCAGCCAGTACTTCAACGGCTCCCGCAGGGGACGGCAAGTCTCACACCGCCGTGCTTGAAACCAATATGGGAACCATCAAGATAGAGCTTCTCGGAGCCGATGCGCCGGTGACCGCCGAAAATTTCCGTCTGCTTGCTGAGAAAGGTTTTTACAACGGACTGACCTTTCATCGCATCATCAACGGTTTTATGATTCAGGGCGGCGACCCGAACGGCAATGGCACAGGCGGACAGACGGCAACAGGTGCATCGCTGCCCAACGAAATCAAATTGAACACCCCGCTTTATCAAGGCGGCGGTTATAAAAGAGGCATGGTAGCAATGGCAAATAAAGGCATCCCGCAAACCGCTACCTCGCAGTTTTTCATCATGCATCAAAACCGCGACTTCACTCAACTTCCGCCGAATTACACCGTATTCGGCAGAGTCACCTCGGGCATAGAAGTGATTGATAAGATGGCCTCCGTGCCGGTTGCCGGAGACAGACCGAATTCGCCTCCTGTAATGAAAAGGGTTTATATTGAAAATTAGTCGAGAGCCAAGGGGCAGGAGTCGAGAGTTTGGCGTTCTCAATTTTTCACAAGCAATCATTTTGAAGAATTCCTGACTCCTGACTTCCGTATTATGGACACGCCAGTTAAAACAGCCGCGAAACAGGATCCGCCACAGGAAACATCCGCCGTTGCAACTGAAATTCATGACACTACGGATTTCACGCAACTGCCGTCTCTGTTGTTGCGCTCGCTTGCCTCCGTCATCATAGGCACTCTAATTCTTCGCCTTGCGTCGCAAACTATGGGGCAGATGCTCCAATATTATCTCGCGGAAATAGATCGTAATTATTACGCCATCTCTTACACAACGCGCGGACTAATCATTGCTGCCTTCTTCATCCCAGAGCTTTTTGGTTCGCCTCTGCTTGGCGCTATGAGTGACCGCTATGGGCGAAAGCTATTCATCATACTTGGACCTATACTTGGAGCCATCGCCGTGCTCATCACATCTGTAACCACGGCAATCTGGCTATTGGTCTTTACACGCTTACTGGAAGGGTTATCCACTGCGAGTTCGGTGCCGGCAACTTTGGGCTACATTTCAGAAGTGACGACAGGAAGACCGAAATTGCGAGCCCGTATCATCGGTCTGTTTGAAATTACCCTTGTCGGTGGTATTGCGATAGGCGCACTGGTAGCTGCCTCTTTGTGGGAGTTTTTCGGAACCCCAAAGACTTTTTTAGGCATGCACCTGATCAGCCCTGCTTTTGCCCTCAACGGTGTGATCTATATGTTTTCGCTTGCCGTCTTTTGGTGGGGCATCAGCGAAGCTAAAAAAAGAGAAGAGAAAGTTCATACGGCAAATGAACATGGAAGTTGGAAACGATTTACTGCCATTTTGCGCTCGCCACAAGTTTGGCGATTCGTTCCAGCCTGGCTCGGTATCAATTCCATTATCGGTGCCTGGTTGAATACGGTGAATGGCTTGATGACGGGCAAAGATCATTTTGACAATCAACTTTTAACCGGTACCGTCTCTGCCGGAAGATTCGGAGTCGGTTTCTTTATTCTCACAGTTGTTTTTTCCATCGGTGTCTTAGGATGGAGTTTCATAATGGGCAGCTATCGCAGAACCAGTGTGATGCTGCTTGCGACCATCGGATTATTTGCTACTTTGTTGAGCGTTTACGGATTGAATCATCTCTCCTCGTTTGATAGTCCTTTGCACTACCCACTTCTTGCGGCCTTGCTCATCAGCATTATCGTTTTAAGCGCCTTCACACCCGCCGCTTTGACTTATCTTGCCGACGTGACCGAATCGAAGACCGAAGACAGAGGCTCGATAATGGGTCTGTATTCGGTCTTTCTGGGCGTAGGCCAACTGATCGGCACAACCACTGGCGGCAAGTTTGCCAATTGGGCAGGCATTGACGGACTGGTTTTACTCAGCGGTATCTTCGGTGTGATTACAGCCTTCACTCTTCTGGCGCTACGTAAACAAGAACCGCAATTCACGCCTCAATCTTGAACAAAAAAATTGTGAGGCTTTGCGTAGGTTATGAAAGAAAAGATTTCTCACCCGGTTTACAAAGAACACAAAACATTGTGAAATCAAATTTCTTCTCAACAAAAAGTAAATCAAAAGCCAAAGCAAACTCTGTACCCTGTAACCGATAACCTCATCTGTGTTAAAATTCAAAAATGCAATTGACCCGCGTTGAAGCTTACGGGTTTCGCAACCTCGAAGGCTTCGTCGAAACAGGCCCGAGCCTAAATATTTTTTACGGCGACAACGCTCAGGGAAAGACCAACTGGCTGGAAGCGATTTATGTGCTGGGTTGCACGAAATCTTTTCGCACCAGTCAAGTGCGCGATTGCATAGAGTTCACGGCAAGCGAAGCGGTAATTCGCGGCGAAGTAAGGCGCGGCTCAATCACCAAACAGATTCAGCTTCTGGTCAGCGAATCTTTAAAACAATTATTCATCAACGGCAAACGCGAAGCAGTCATTCGCTATCTTGGCAACCTTGATGTCTTCGTCTTTTCGCTCGAAGAGATGGATGTGATTCGCGGCGACCCGACGAGCCGTCGCCGTTTCATTGACAGAGGCATTGCGACATTGATGCCTTCATTTATCGGCACGCTCTCGAAATATAATCACATTATCAAGCAAAAGAATCGCCTGCTTGCAGAAGCCAGCAAGAGCGACCGGCAGGAATCGTTTTATCCGCAAGTCGAAGCCTGGAACGATCAACTCATTGAAGCCGGGACGACGATTCACAAAGCCCGCGTTCGCTACATCGAACGATTGAATCAAGCGCTCGATGAAAACGATCACGGGCGTGCGATTTTCAAAGCCGAGCGCGTCAATCTGCGCTACAAATCACAACTCGAAGGTAAAGGCGATTTGGATAATTATCGGCAAACTTTCACAGAGCGTTTGGACGTAAGATTGCCCGCCGAAGTGGCCTCCGGTCACGCGCTCATCGGCCCGCATCGTGATGATCTGGAGATCCTCGCTGACCACCGCGAAGTAGCCCGTTTCGGAAGCGCCGGACAACAGCGAAGTGCCTTACTTTTGCTTGATTTAGCGCAAGTTTCCATCTACAATTCTTCTTACGAAGAAAGCCCCGTTTTACTCATTGACGACATTGACGCGGAGTTGGATAGAGGACGAATTGAAGCACTTCTTTCCGTACTTGAAGGTAAGGCGCAAACCTTCATCAGCACATCGCGCCGAAGCATCGCAAATCGTTACCGTGATCGCGCCTCTGTGTACTTTGTAGAGAAGGGGCGAGCCGTGAGTGAACAAACTAACGTCTCTCATTCGGAAACCACCTACAACGAAAATTCTACGGAAGAACTGGAGCGAACCGTACGCGAAATGTTGAACGATGAGGAAAACGAAAACCTGACAATAAACGCAGAATGATGAATCGTGACGAGCGCTCTTTCGTTCATCAAACATCATTCTGTACAACTGATTTTACTTATTTATCGAGCAAAAGAGTAATTCGTAAAACGATAGAAGAAGTATCAAGTAAGGAGAAAACAGTGGCAGCAAACATAAAAGAATATGGTGCGGAATCTATTACGGTCTTAGAAGGTCTGGAAGCCGTTCGTCTGCGACCCGCTATGTACATTGGTTCAACGAGTGAATTGGGTCTTCACCACCTGGTTTATGAAATCGTTGACAACTCGGTTGACGAAGCTCTGGCAGGATATTGCGACACCGTTGACGTGATCATTCATATAGACAATTCCATCACGGTTGTTGACAACGGGCGCGGTATCCCAACGGACATTCACAAACAACAGAAAGTGTCTGCGGCACAGGTCGTATTGACTATCTTGCACGCGGGCGGCAAATTCGATTCAAACTCTTATAAGGTATCCGGCGGATTACATGGGGTTGGCGTCTCCGTGGTGAATTTTTTATCTGAATCTCTGCGCCTGGAAATCTGGCGCGACGGCAACACCTACGAGCAAGATTACGTTCGCGGTCTGCCGCAGTATCCGCTCAAGCAAACCGGCAAGACGAAAAGACGCGGCACAAAAATCACCTTCAAGCCAGACACCGAAATTTTTCAAGTAACAGAGTTTAATTTCGACACGCTCTCGCAAAGACTGCGCGAAAAAGCGTTTCTGAATTCCGGCATACGCATCACCATCACTGATGAGCGTAATGAGAAGTCTCATGAATTTTTTTATAAGGGCGGTATCGCCGAATTCGTCAAACATTTGAACAGAAGTAAAACCGCCTTGCACCCTCAGCCTATAGCCTTCAGCAAAGAAGAGGACGCGCTTTCGATTGACATCGCGATTCAATATAACGACGCCTACAACGAAATCGTTCATTCGTTTGCCAATAACATCAACACGGTTGACGGCGGCACGCATTTGACGGGTTTTCGCGCCGCTTTGACCAGCACGATTAATAGCTATGCGAAGTCTGCCGGACTGTTCAAAAAAGACGACGAAAAGCTCGCGCCTGAAGACGTGCGCGAAGGCTTGGTCGCAGTCGTCAGCGTCAAATTGCCACAGCCTCAGTTTGAAGGACAAACCAAAGGCAAACTAAACTCAGACGTGAAAGGTCAGGTTCAATCATTCGTCAATGAAAATTTGGGGCATTACTTTGAAGAGAACCCTGCGGTCGCCAAAAAGATTATTGCGAAAGCCATTGACGCGGCTCGCGCCCGCGAAGCGGCGCGCAAAGCCCGCGATTTGACCCGCAGGAAAGGCGCGCTGGATTCAGCATCATTGCCTGGAAAATTGGCGGATTGCTCGGAGAAAGACCCTACGCTTTGCGAAATTTTCCTCGTCGAAGGAGATTCGGCCGGTGGTTCGGCCAAGCAAGGGCGCGACAGGAGAACGCAGGCCATTCTGCCGCTTAAGGGTAAAATTCCCAACGTCGAGAAAGCCCGTTATGACAAGATGCTCGGGCATTCAGAAATTCGCACGATGATTACAGCGCTCGGCACAGGCATCGGCAAAAACGATTTCGACATAGCGAAACTGCGTTACCATCGCATCATCTTGATGTGCGACGCCGACGTTGACGGTTCACATATCCGCACATTGCTATTGACCTTCTTCTATCGCCAGATGCCGGAGTTGATCGAACGCGGTCACATATACATCGCGCAGCCCCCTTTGTTTAAAGTCAAGAAGGGCCGAAGCGAGCAGTACATGAATGACGAAAAAGAGTTGGCAAAATTCCTGATGCGAAAAGCGACGGAGAATGTCACAGTCAAAATTCAATCAACAGGCGTTGAGTACAAAGGCGCAGACCTCAGAAAAGCGCTTGAAAAACTTACTGATTTAAACAGCTATATTGATAAGCTTGAACGTCGTCTCCATGACCGCAAACTCGCTGAAGCCATGATAGACGGATTTGCGGGAATCAAGGGTGCGCTGGCAACTAGAGAAGGATTGAAGTTGCACGGAGTATTCGCCAACGAGGAACTTTTACAAAAAGTCGCCGCTGCGTTAGAAAAGGCCGGCTACGAAACCGTGATTGAAGTAGATGAAGAACACGGCACTTTTGAAATCGTCGTTAATCGTTCGCGCAACAATGGGCGCCTGCTCATTGATTGGGAACTGGCTACCCATGTGGAGTTTCAAAAAGCGGTTCAACTATACGGCGATCTGAAAGATTTCTCTCGTCCGCCTTTTGTCATCATAGACAATGGCAACAGCACAGTTGTTGATACGCGCAATGCTTTGCTTGAACTGACGATGGGCGCGGCAAAGAAAGACTTGACGATTCAACGCTACAAAGGCTTGGGCGAGATGAACCCCGAACAACTTTGGGATACCACGCTTCACCCTGAAAAGCGAGTGATTCTGAACGTGCAAATCAACGACGCCGTTGAAACCGACGAGATGTTTACGGTCTTGATGGGCGATGCGGTAGAACCACGTCGCAAGTTCATCGAAGACAACGCTCTTGATGTGAAGAATCTGGATATTTAACGATGATTGATTTGCTACCAGCAAATCAATGCCTGGAAGTTGATACGTCACACAAGTCAGGGAAATAAATAAAGAGAGCGATGACGAAAAAGTCATCGCTCTCTTTATTTATTGGTAATGTGTCTGAAAAAGTCATAAGCACGTTCGAGCAATCTCCAGTTTATTGATACACTGAACCCTTCAAAAAACATGGTTTCGTGTTTGAGTAATTGCTCTCAATAGAAATAACTTCCCCATTCAAACGCGAAGTTAATGATAAGAGCAGGACAATCAATTTCTCATTTTGGAGATAGATAGGAGTTCGAACACTTGGAAAAGTATATATTTCATCGTAATCAACTGGTCAGCAAACGATTTCAGCCCTTTTTCTTTGCTGCGCGGCAAATCAGTTCTGCTCTGAGCGTCCTTCTCTTTTTATCTGCTTTTGCTGCCCGACCGATTGCCGCACAATCTAGCGCCGTTGCAGTAAAGGACCGCATCGTCATCTTAATCAGTCTCGACGGATTTCCAGCCTCTGCGCTCAATGATGCGAAAATCCCTCTGCCGACCTTACGCAAATTGATGAAGGAAGGCGCGAGCGCTAAAGCCCTGACACCCGTTAATCCAACCGTTACCTGGCCCAATCACACGTCTATGGTTACCGGCGTCACCGCCTCGAAACATAGTGTTTTGTTCAATGGATTTGCCGTACTGACTGAAAATGCCCCTGTACGCACAGAACCCTGGATTGATAAGGATGTGATGGTACGTGCGCCGACAGTCTATGATTTTGCATCTCAAGCCGGCTTGACGACCGCCGAAGTAGATTGGGTCGCGATTCAAAATCCTAAGACCATCAATTGGTCATTTGCAGAACGCCCAAAGGTAGATGGCAAGGTTGAGCAGGAGATGATTGCCGAAGGAATCATCAGCAAAGAAGAAGTCGCTTTGTTTGCCAGCGCGCCGATTACCTGGCGCGATGATGTGTGGGTGAAAGCCTGTACATACATATTGCGTAAACATCGCCCCAATCTTATGCTCTTTCACCTCTTGAATACAGATAGCGTACAACATCGCTATGGCGCGGGAAGTCTGGCAGCAAATACAGCGCTTGCTTATGCTGACACGCGAGTGCAGATGATATTGGATACCCTTAAAGAAAACGATTTACTGAAGCGCAGCACCATTCTTGTCGTCTCCGATCATGGGTTTAAATCGTACAAACGCACGATTCGCGCCAATGCGTTGCTTCGTCAGGCAGGTCTTTTGAAGCAGGAAAACGGCAAGACTGTTTGTGATGCTTATGTGGTGCCGGAAGGCGGAACGGCGATGGTTTACATAACGAATCCATCTCGAAAAGCCGAATTAACCAAGAGTCTTGCGGAGATGTTTGCCAAAGTAGAAGGTATCGAAAGAGTGATTTCACCAGCCGAGTTCGCGCCATTGGGTTATCCTGATCCAAAGGAAAATCCACGAATGGCGGACTTCGTTCTGGCTGCAAAAAACGGCTATAGCTTCTCCGGCGATTTACAAGGAGCGGTTGTGATGGACGTACCTGCGGGGCAGAATCCGGGCAGTCATGGCTATCTGAATACCGATCCGGACATGAATGCAATCTTTGTCGCCTGGGGGCGAGGGATTAAGCCTGGCACACAGCTAGAGATCGTCCGTAATATTGATATTGCCCCAACCATAGCTGCGTTGCTTGGCATCTCTATGAAAGAGATTGACGGGAAAATTCTGTCGGATATTCTCGTCCCTTAAATATTAGAAAGAGCTGAAATCGCTGCATAAGCGACTTCCCGTTCAAACGAAATGTCCGAGGGCAAAACGCCATCACAGGGGATTCGCATTTGCTACGGACTAGGGACGACAAACCGTGGACTAAAAGGCTTGTGTTGTGCCAAGAGACTTGTGCGGATACAATTCAGGATTAATTTCTGCAAACGAATAACGGCAGAACGAAATTGGAGGAATGAGTATGTCGAGAGAGCGCAAACCCCTGACGGAGGTGAGCAGCAGACCTGCCGACGTAGTGCATCTGAAAAAATCTGCGGAGCTTGTGGCTTTGCTTCAGACGCATAAAGGCGAACGTCACGCCATCGTAATGCAGGATTATCCTGACCCCGACGCCATCTCTTCTGCGTGGGCTCACAAAATGATTGCTGCGAAATTCGCTATTGAATGCGACATCGTTTATGAGGGACGCATCTCTCATCAAGAGAACCTGGCGTTGGTTCAACTGACAGACATAGATCTTGTGCGCTACAGCGAGGGCGACGATCTTAAACAATACCACCACACGGTCTTTGTTGATAATCAAGGGACGACTTCGCGGCTCACCGATCGTTTTACCGAGATTGGTGTTAAACCTTTGGTCATTGTTGACCACCACGAAATACAAGACCGCATTGAATCGGTTTTTACGGACATCAGAAAGATCGGCGCAACGGCGACGATTTATACCGAATACATTCGTGAAGGATTGCTGGAACTGAAAAAGACAGACCCGAAATCCGTGATGCTTGCGACTTCGTTAATGCATGGCATTCGCAGCGAAACATCCGGGTTGATTCGCGCAGGAGTCGAAGAGATGGTAGCGGCGACTTTCTTAACAGAGTTTGTCAATCATTCGATGCTCGAAGATATTTTGTCAGTCAAACGCTCAAAGCAAGTGATGGATGTGATCAGGCTCGCACTTGGCAATCGCGAGATCCGCGATAACTATTCGATTTCTGGAGTTGGTTATTTGCGCGTCGAAGACCGCGATTCGATTCCGCAAGCCGCCGATTTTTTATTGACCGAAGAGAACGCCCACACGGCTATCGTTTACGGCATCATCATCAAAGGCGACCGCGAAATGGTCGTCGGCTCTATGCGAACCGATAAGGTCACGCTCAATCCCGACGAGTTTTTGAAAGAGGCGCTGGGCGCAACGGAAACCGGTCGTTATTATGGCGGCGGGCGGCGCGGCGCTGGCGGCTTTGAAATCCCTATAGGGTTTCTCGCCGGGGTTACCGATGAAGAGTTGAATCGCATGAAGTGGCACCTTTACGACGAACTGATTAAGAAAAAGTTTTTCGCAAAAATAGGAGCGCGGGTGCCATCACAAGGCGCGCGCAATGACACGGGAAGTCTGCGTATTGAGGAATAGTTGGAGCATCAATGTCTAATTCAATCAATCGCCGTCAATTCATCAAAGATTTAAGTTTGAGCGCCGCCGCTCTGGCTCTTATGCCGAATATCGCCAGAGCCAATAAGCGTGGCGGTCTAGCGTTGCAGGCGCCGCCGAAAAATGTAGTGATACTCGGAGGCGGACTCGCTGGACTTTCTGCCGCTTACGAACTGAAAAAAGCGGGACACACGGTGACAATTCTGGAAGCGCGCAAAGCGCCAGGCGGCAGAGTGCGAACCCTCAGAGATTTCGCAGACGGATTGTACGCCGAAGCCGGACCAATCGCTTTCCCGCAAAGTCACGAATTCACTTTCGGTTACGTCAACGAATTGGGATTGCAGACCCGCATCGCCGCGAAATTCGGACTTGATTCCATCGCCCATATTCAAGGACAAGTCTTTCGCATAGGCACAGGCAACACTATCCCACTGGATTTGAAACCCGGCGAACGGCAGGCCGGCATTTACAATTTGCCGACCTTTTACCTTGGGCAATTTATGCGCGATGTCGGAAATCCGCGCCGCGCCAGTTGGCCCTCTGATAGTTTACGAGCCATTGACAGCATCTCTTTAAAACAACTGCTTGAACAACAAGGTGCTTCACCTGCCGCCATAGAAGTGATTGCCGCTTCGCAACTCGGTTTGTTGGGCTTTGGCATAGACACGATTTCGGCTATGGATGCGGTAGTCACCGAAGCGATTGCTACCGGTTCGATATTTTATGAAATCGTCAATGGCAATGACGAATTGCCGTTTGCGTTAAAGAAAAAAGTAAAGAAGCAATTTCGCAAGCAAGCCGTTGTGCTTCGCATACAGCAAAATGAAACCGGCGTAACGGTGACTTATACGCAAGGCGGCGAAGTGCAAACCATCACGGCTGACCGCGTCATTTGCACGCTTCCTTTTCCCGTTTTGAAAAACCTGGAGGTATTTCCGGCATTCTCTGTGGAGAAACAACAAGCGATTAATGAATTGAAGCTCACACCCATCACGCGAACCTATTTACAATTTCGAAGTCGCAAGTGGGAGGAAGATAAACTAGACGGTTATGGCATCACCGATTTGAATATTCAAAACACCTATTCGCCGACGCTGACCCAAACGGGAACACGCGGCATACTTT
>JANMSG010000351.1:0-3663 GCA_031389065.1 Acidobacteriota bacterium
CTATGGCTGCCAGCCTCACGGAAGAATTGCGCGATGCTTTAGACGCAGGCAAACACGGCAAGTTGCAAAGCTACGCGATGGTTGACACGCTGAAAGAGAAAACCATTTCATCCATCCCTGAAGAAGAGGCTGAAAAACGTAAAGATGCCAAAAAAATCTTTGACCAACTGAAAGAGAAAGTCTTTCGCGAAGACATACTCAATCGCAAGCATCGCCCGGATGGTCGGCGCTTTTCGGAGATTCGAGAGATCTCCATCGAGATTGGCTGGATACCGCGCGCCCACGGCTCGGCGCTCTTTACCAGAGGCGAAACCCAAGCCATTGTTACGACGACTCTCGGAACCAGCGAAGACGCTCAATATATGGACGATTTGGAAAAGGGCGAATTGAAACGCCGCTTCCTGCTGGCTTACAACTTCCCGCCTTATTCAGTAGGCGAGGCCGGTCGTTTCGGCTCAACGAGCCGCCGCGAAATCGGTCACGGCGCTCTGGCGCGTCGCGCCCTTGAGCCTATGCTTCCCAGTGACACAGACTGGCCCTATGTGATTCGTATCGTTTCCGACATCACCGAATCGAACGGGTCAAGTTCAATGGCTTCCGTCTGTGGCGGCACGCTTTCACTCCTTGATGCGGGTGTCCCCCTGAAATCGCCTGTCGCGGGCGTGGCAATGGGTCTTGTGATGGAAGGCAACAAATACGCGATCTTGACCGACATTGCCGGAGCCGAAGACCACTACGGTGATATGGATTTCAAAGTCTGCGGCACACGCAACGGCATCACCGCTTTGCAGATGGACATAAAGGTTACCGGCCTCAATTCGCAAATTCTCGCAGACGCTTTGCATCAAGCGTTAACCGGAAGACTATTTATTCTGGATAAAATGGACGCGGTTATCGCAACACCGCGTGAAGAGATTAGCTCTTACGCGCCGCGCATCATTACGATTCAAATTCCTGTCGACAAGATACGTGACGTCATCGGTACCGGCGGCAAAGTCATTCGCAGCATCGTTGAAAAGACCGGTTGCAAAATTGACGTCAATGATGACGGTCGCATCAACGTGGCTTCGTCCAATCAAGAGAAAGCCGAAGAAGCGAGGGCGATTATCGAAGGTCTGACGGCGACTCCCGAAGCTGGCAAGACCTATTTGGGAACCGTCCAACGCATAGCCGATTTCGGTGCCTTCGTGGAAATTTTTCCGGGCACGGACGGCTTGCTGCACGTTTCCGAAATCGCCGATTATCGCGTCCGCGATGTGCGCGACGAATTGACCGAAGGGCAACAATTGTTGGTCAAAGTCATCAACGTCGAGCCCAACGGTAAGATCAGACTGTCGCGCAAAGCCGTGTTGCAGGACGAAGCCGCAGCCGGCGGAGAACCTGTGCCAACCCAACCGCGCTCTGCCGAAGATGGTGACGAAAATAATGAAGGCAATCGCGGCGATGACCGCCCCAGAGACGACCGTTCCGGAGACGACCGCCCACGCGGACCTCGTCCAGGCGGCAATCGTGATCGTCGTCCGCCGGGCGGTGGCAATCGCGGTCCGCGTCGTTAATTAAAAAAAAATAAAAGAGCGGCGATGATAAAAAGCCGTTTCGATTTGCCAAAGGCAACCAGGAGAATTTCGATTCCCTTGGTTGCCTTTTGTTTGTGGCACAAAGTGAAAGAGAAGATTTGTCGAAATCATTTTCAACAACAATCTTCAATCCCGCGAAGCAAGTGTGAGACTTATGATTTGCATTCGCCCCTTGTCCATCGTAAGATTCTGCCTGTTGGTAAAGCGTCAAAGAGTTTCCCTCTTACATTTTAATATGAACAAGGTAGTTGGTGTGCAGCTTGCGGTTGCATATTCAAGGGTAAGCCAATGTCTCCGCATTGATAGATTATTTGTCCAAATGCCCCTTTATTTAATGATACGGACAACAAGCGCAGGCGTCGGTATCAAGCTCTTTTAGAACGTCTGGCAACTCTGGCGACTCTCTTGCAATCGTCAGGGATGGGTTGTTTGTCACTCGCTGGCACTATACTGGCACTATAAATGAGCAACAGGCATTGAATCTTTTCCAACCGCTCTCCCGTTGGATTCGTGCGTAATGAATCTTTCCAAGACGAGCAGTCATAAGAATTTGGTTTGAGTCAATCAGGTTAAGTCGAACCGTCAAGTTTTCACCCAAGGAGTAAGTCATGAAGCGTTTATTTTCCACCTCATCATTTCGCAATCCTAGAGTTTTAATCCTCTGTACCGTGGTGCTTTTTTTTCTGGTGCTTTGCGGCTTGCCGGTCTCCTCCGGCTCAGTGAATTCACTGACTATCGTTGAAGCCAGTAACCCCGGGGCAGCCGAAATGGGGGAACCAAAGAACGCCGAGCCGAGTTCGATGATTCGCGCCTCAACGCCGACAAATACAAATTCCATCGCCGCGTTATTTGCGCCAATCATCACGGCGACGAAAACCGCTTCGCCAGCTTCCGTCAGCCCCGGCGGCACGATTAACTACACCGTCATCATTAGCAACGCCAGTATGGACGCGACCAATGTTTTATTCACCGATACGATTGATGCAAATACCACCTTGGTTGGCGGTTCCTTGAGGGCGACGCCTGTGGCGGCCAATGAAAGCTTCAGCGCGATCGGCAATGTGCGCATTCAAGTTCCAGCGGCAAGCGGCGTTTTAGTGAACGATTATGCGGGCATTCCGGCAGCTACGATCTCTCCGACAGGCAATTTTCTAAGCACCGCAGGTGGCGATGTGACGCTCAATGCAGATGGCAGTTTTACTTACAATCCGCCTGCAGGATTTGAGGGCGCAGATACCTTTACTTACACCTTGACGAATTCGGCAGGAAGCAATACCGGAACCGTGACCATCAACGTCAGCGGTATGGTCTGGTTCATCAACAACAATCCGGCAGCGCCCGGCAGTGCACCCGGTGACGGACGCCTGACCAATCCTTTCAAATTGCTGGCGACCTTTGCCGCACTCAATACTGGGGCTGGCAATAACCCGGCAATCAACGACAATATTTTTATCTATCGAGAAGTGGCTACCGATTACAGCGCCGTCTTGCCCTTGTTGAATGGTCAGAAGTTGATTGGCCAAGGAGCCAGCGCAACTTTGACGGCATTAACCGGGCTTACGCCGCCGAGCTTCAGTGACCCGTTTCCGGCAACCGGCGGGACGAATCCAAACCTCACCAGCAGCGGTATCGCTATCACTTTGGGAAGCGGCAACCTGATCCGCGGGTTAAATGTCGGCGACACCACAACCACCGACATCAGCGGCACGAGTTTCGGGATCTTGAACATTGGCGAGGTGGCCTTGACGGGAACCGGTCGAGCCTTGAATTTGACGACCGGAACGCTCAGTGGCCCAAGCGCTTCGACGGCTGCATTCACCAGCATTACGTCAAGCAGTAGCACAACGACGGGCATCAGCTTAAGTAGTGTCGGCGGTATTATGACCAGCGGCTCGACGACGATATCGAACTCATCAGGCATTGGTATCAGTGTGAATACGTCAAGCGTCACGCTCGATTTTAACAATACGACCGTGAATTCTTCCGCAGGCACGGGAGTCAGCCTGACAACGAACACCGGGACGATTACCTTTGATGACCTCGACATCGCGCCGGACGCAAATCAAAGAGGACTGCTTGCCACTGA
>JANMSG010001106.1:0-9863 GCA_031389065.1 Acidobacteriota bacterium
AGCCCCGGCGAAATCACCATTCGTTGGGACGACGGACACTCCAGTGTCTATACAATTCACTATCTGCGCTCCGAATGCTCTTGCGCCAGATGTGTCAATGAAATTACAGGGATGCGCATACTGGACCCGCGCACGATTGCAGAAGACTTGACGGTGTTGAAGGCGGATCACGTCGGTCGCTACGGCATTAAGTTCACATTCAGCGACACCCATGACGATGGCATTTACACTTGGGAGCGTCTGCGCGCCCTCGATAAATCGCTGCAAGGCGATGGGCAAGAATCGAAACAGTAGTTTGACACCGATCGCTGAATTCAAATCATTTTAGCGGCACAGCCGCATAATCTTTGGAGAAGAGTAATGAAACTACGTTTACTTGTTGTTGCCATTTTTATCGCTACTGTCGTTCCTCATTTCACTTTTGCCTCTGACATCAAGAAAAAAGAGGAAGCCGTTGCTTCCGTTGAAAAGCACAGAGACGAGTTAATCAATTTGAGTAATCAAATCTGGGCTTTCGCAGAAACCGCTTTGCGCGAAAGCCGTTCTGCAAAGTTGCTTGCAGATTATGCGGAAAAGCAAGGTTTTAAAGTTGAACGCGGGGTTGCCGGAATGCCTACGGCGTTTACGGCAAGTTACGGTTCAGGTCGCCCCATCATAGGCATACTTGGCGAATACGACGCGCTGCCCGGCATCTCGCAAAAGGCAACAACGACGAAAGAAGCGTTGGAAACTGGCGCAGCGGGGCACGGTTGCGGTCACAATCTTTTTGGCGCGGCAAGTCTGGGGGCAGCCGTCGCGATCAAAGAGTTGATGGCGGCGGGCAAGCTCAAAGGTACGATTCGATTTTATGGAACGCCTGCCGAAGAATCCGTAGGCGGCAAACTTTACATGGCGCGTGAAGGAATGTTTAAAGACCTTGATGTCTGTCTGGCGTGGCATCCGGGCGACGAAACAGAAGCCGATACCGGCAGCACGCAAGCGATGGTAGATTTCATTGTCGAGTTCAAAGGCAAAACCGCGCATGCCGCCGCAGACCCTTGGAACGGACGCAGCGCGGTTGACGGGCTGGAGTTGTTCACGCACGGCATCAATCTGCTGCGCGAACATGTCAAACCGACGGTTAGAATGCACTACGCGATTTTGAAAGGCGGCGATGTTCCCAACGTCGTGCCAGAGTATGCGAAGCTCTGGTGTTGGGTGCGGGATTCAAAACGCGCGGGTGTTGAAGACGTGATGCAACGGGTATACAAAATCGCCGAAGGCGCGGGTTTGATGGCTGGCGTTGAAGCCAAGCTCACGATTCAAAGCGGCGATTATGAATTGCTTGTCAATATGGCTGGTGCAAAACTCCTGCACGCGAATCTCACCTGGCTGGGACCTCTTCAGTACAGCGAAGAAGAGCAGGAGTTTGCCCGTCAAATTCAACGCGCAACCAATGTCGAAGCGGTAGGGCTCAAGGGCGCAATCAAACCTTTGGAAGAGCCCAAGGCTCATCCCGAAGGCGGTTCGACTGATGTGGCAGACGTCAGTTGGATCGTGCCGACGCTTCATGTGACGGTTACCACTGCGCCATACAAAGCGCCTTGGCACGCTTGGCCTGTTGTCGCTTGCGGTGGAATGTCCATAGGTCATAAAGGCATGACGCACGCCGCAAAGACGCTTGCGGCAACCATGGTTGATCTGTTTGAAGACACCTCGACACGCCAAACCATACAGGCCGAATTCAAAGAGAAGACCAAAGGTCAGGTTTACAAAGGCTACATTCCTGATGGCCCACCGCCCTTGCCAAAGCAATAGTCATGATCGGTAATCGGTCATCGGTGATAAGTAATTGAAAGGGATCAACATTCTTCGAATGGAAATATTTTATCTGTAGCACGTACTGGTATACAGAGTCTGGACAGATTCGATTCGGGCATTTTCATCCGATGGGATCAAAAAAGGCTGTAGAGTATGATGAATAAACATTCAGGTTTAGTGCAATGTTACAACCAATGGCGTTTGGGAATCTAATTTTCTAGAAAGAAAAACAGGGATTTGAGTACCGCCTACAGATAGCAGGTTTTGTAACCCCATCTGCCGACTGAAGGTGGTACCCAAACTTCTTTTTCTTAATCATTTATAACCTTTACTTTCGACATGCTCTTAATTCACAGGGCCGCTTGCATTCTTCATTTTCAGGACAACACATTTGATAGCACTGCCCATCGTTTGGATCAATGAAAGGTTCACCACAAACGAGAGCGCAACCTCCACTTGCTATGCTAATCGGGGTGGATTGAACACCAGCAAACATCACGAAAAATGTTATGGTCAACAACATTAATAGGCGTTTCATTAAATTACCCTGCTTTGTTGAAGAATAAGAATTAAAGGAATCATTACTGTCTGATTCTCGTCCGTCTTTTGTACTTGTGTATTTCATTACGACACCTCCTTAGTATATTTTTACATTCACAATAAACAAATACTGCAACTTATATGCCATCTTTGTGATAAGTACACCTTCCATCAGCAAATCTTTCCCGATCATTCACCAGTCGTAGAATGGAAGCGTGTTCAAGAAACTGGTTTTTCCAGTAGGTGAAAAGCGGTTCGTGAATTTTATGATTGCGACAAACTGGAGCAGCGCTCTTGGTTCCGGTAAGCACTTGCAGGACGAGGCGAGCCTTGAACCCGAATTTGAATTCTCTCGGTTTTGCCATGGTCTTGTGCCCTTTCTGGACTCTATATTTCCTCTGGAAAACTGTCGAGTTTCAGGGAACCCTTACAAGCCGCCAAAGATTTGCGTCAACTAGCGATTTAACAATCAATTTACTCAACACTGACTGCTGACCTTTAACGAGCGACTAGACAGAACTATTTTCGGCAGGCTATATTCCAATTTCAGATGATGAACTCCAGGGTTTTGGTTCTGAATGCGTCCTTCGAGCCGATCAATGTCTGCACGGCTCGACGTGCCGTTATTCTTATTCTAAAAGGCGTGGCTCACGTTGAAGAAAGCTCGTCGCGCTGGATTCACTCATCGCGTTACTCAATGCCACTGCCTTCCGTCATCCGACTCATCGAATACATACATATCCCTTTCGAGCGCAAGAGCCTGTCACGCAAAAACATTCTGCTGCGCGATAACTACACCTGTCAGTATTGCGGTCACGTTTTGCCGCCGCAGGAATTGACGCTTGACCACATCATCCCGCGTTCCAGAAACGGCGATTCCAGTTGGGACAACCTGGTTGCCTGTTGCCGTTCGTGCAACAATCGAAAAGGCGATCGTTCACCCGAAGCCGTAGGGATGCGATTGTTAAAACGACCGCAGGCCTATAACCTGCACGTCAATCGCCAAATCATTCGTTACCTGGGTCGCACAGATGAAACTTGGCGCAAATACCTGTTTTATTAATACCCGTCGCTTGACTGCGCGTCTTGAAACCTTCATCATAAATTGACTCAGCCCAAAGCGCGTTCGGCCTGAGACAAGCAGTACATCACAAGGAGTTAGAAATCTTTTGATCCCCAAGTGAATTGAGACTTACTGAGTGATGAATACAATCGTACAGGCCATCTACGAAGTTCAAGAAGCTACCCTCATGGCAGGTCGCGCCTTTCGCGGCGCCTTTACCAGACCGCATTACCTGCGCGAAATTATCCAACAAATGGACGCCATCGGCGTCGGTTCCCTGATGATTATCGTCTTGACCGGTGCCTTCACAGGATCAATTTTGGCGCTGCAAACTTCCAACACCTTAAAAACATTTGGCGCAACCGGTGTGGTAGGCGCGCTGGTTATGACTTCTATTGTGCGAGAAATGGGGCCTGTGCTGGCTTCGCTCATGCTTGCCGGTCGCGTCGGTTCATCCATAGCGGCAGAGCTGGGTTCGATGGTTGTTTCCGAACAAGTTGACGCCATGCGCGCGCTCGGCACAGACCCGATGAAAAAACTGGTGTGGCCTAGACTCATCGCTTTGTTGGTAATGACTCCTGCGCTGACTCTGGTGGCAGACATCGTAGGCGCCATCGGCGGATGGATTGTCGCCACCTCTTTGATGAATGTCGCCAGCTCTGTGTATATCAATTCAGCAAAGAACGCTCTAAGTTACAACGACATCATTGGCGGCATCATGAAGCCTTTGGTGTTTGGTTTCATCATCGCCATTGTTAGTTGTCGCGCCGGTCTTCGCACCAGCGGCGGCACCGTCGGCGTCGGACGTTCGACGACGCAAGCCGTCGTGCTTTCAGATATTTTAATTCTTGCCGCAGACTTTTTCTTAGGCAAGCTGATCCTCGCGTTCAGTTAGAGAGCAGTGAACAGTGAACAGTGAACAACGAATAGTGAAGGCACTTCCTGATTCATGAATAGAATCAGAAATCCGTTCCACCACTGTTCACTATTCACTATTCACTATTCACTGAAAAGATATGTCGAAAACGATTCAAAGCGCTATAGAATTTCAAAACGTCACAATGGCATATGACGAGCGCAAGATTTTGGACGACGTAAGTTTTTTTGTAAACCCCGGCGAAACCAAAATCGTCATGGGTGGTTCAGGCACCGGCAAATCAACGATTCTGAAACTGGTGCTCGGTTTGATTAAACCTGTAAGCGGGCATATTTTCATAGACGGCGAAGAGGTCACAGACTATACGGAACGTCAGATCACCGAAGTCCGCCAAAAAATCGGCATGGTCTTTCAGGAAGGCGCGTTGTTTGATTCGCTCTCGGTTTATGAAAATGTTGGCTATAGATTGTTCGAGCAGGACGTGCCTGAATCAGAGATTGAAGACAACGTGCGACGTATGCTGCGTTTTGTCAATCTTGAAGATTCTATCGACATGATGCCTTCGGAATTGTCCGGCGGTATGCGGCGTCGCGTAGGCATTGCGCGGGCATTGGTCGGCAGCCCGAAATTGATTTTATTCGATGAGCCGACGGCTGGACTCGATCCAATTACCGCCAGAGCGATTCTTGAACTCGCCATCAAGCTGCGTGATTTGGAAGGCGTAAGCTCCCTGTTCATCACTCACAGAATTGACGACATTAAAATGCTCTCATCAAACTTTGCTACCATAAACGAGCAAGGCGAAGTTGCATTTAAGCACGAGTCTGGCAAGTTGAATCTCATTAACACGAAATTTCTCATGCTCAAAGAAGGGAAAGTTATTTTCAGCGGTACGGATGAACAATTGTGGACATCTACGGATCCGTATATTCAAGAGTTTTTGCGCGAATCATGAGCAGGTGCCAGGTGCCAGGTGATAGGTGATAGGTAGTTTCAAGAAGTTTGAGTGATGATAAATACTGAGAAATACATAAGGATTTAATTGTGAGCAATCTCTGTAACCTAGCACCTGGCACCTAGCACCTGGCACCTAATTTGGAGGAGTTATGGCAAGAAATAAAACCACGCTATCTCAGCTTCGAGTCGGAGTATTGGCGGTTGCGACAATCGCTATTTTAATCATCTTCATACTCTCGGTCACAGGCGACATAGGGTTGTTTAAAAAGACCGTGAAGATGACCACAAAACTTGCAGCGGCTGACGGCTTGAAGAAAGGTGATGAGGTCAGGCTGGCGGGCAAATTGGTCGGCAAAGTTGAGGAAGTTGGCTTCACAGGCGTTCCCGCTACGGCAAATGATAAGACGATCGTTGTTACTATGAAACTTGATGCAAACGACATTGGAGACCGCATACGTTCCGATTCAAAAGCGATTCTGGCACAGCAAGGTTTCCTGGGCGATCGCGTGATAGATGTTGCGCCAGGCACTTTGGCAGGATCACCTCTGGGCGATGGGGCGGAAATCCCAAGCGCCGATCAGGCGGGACTGGCGCAGGTTTTCGCAGGTGCCAACGACATACTGACGCAATTCAACACCGTCGGCAAACAGCTTCAAGAGGTGATGGAGAGCATCAACAAAGGCGAAGGCACGGTGGGAAAATTACTGCACGACGACACCATTTACGTGAACCTCAATCGCACAGTGTTGGAAAGCCAAGCCCTCATCAAACGCATTCAAGAAGGCAACGGCACGATGGGTAGATTAATCAACGACCCTGCTCTCTATAACGAGGTGCGCGCCACGGTAAATGAATTGAAAGCTGTGACGGCAGACTTGCAGGCAGGCAAAGGCACCGCCGGAAAACTCCTGAAAGACGAGCATATGTATAACCAACTCAACGACACAATAGCCAAAGCCAACAAGAGTGTGGACAAGTTGGACGGCATCGTCGCCGATATACAAGCAGGGAAAGGCACGGTCGGCAAACTCTTGAAAGACGATGCGCTGCACAACGAGATGCAGGCGACGATTGCCTCCGTGCGAAACGTCACAGAGCGTTTAGACAGAGGCGAAGGCACGGCTGGGAAACTCCTCAAAGATGAAAAGCTCTACAACAATGTGAATGAGTTGTCTGCTGAAATGGTGAAGATGCTTTATGATTTCCGCCAGAACCCGAAGAAATACCTGAGCATTAAAGTGAGCCTGTTCTAGTTTTGAATGCTGCGCCAAAACGCCTACAGATATCACGCTTTTGAGGTTTTTATCTGCGGCGCGAGAGTTTGCCATACGGATAGACATCAATAATCTCATTCTTCATATAGCGCCCTTTTGATTCTGCCGCCATCAGTTCCTTATAGACTTTTGGCGGCACATCGTCATAGATATAAGTTCCGCCGCTGTTGAAAATCACTTCAAGGGTTCGGGTCTTTGCGTCATAACCAACCGCGTGAATCATGCTCGATTCGACTGTTTCTAATTTCATAGCTTCTCTCCATTTTCTTTTAGAGCTTGAAATGAAGGTCAAGAATAGCCTAGCTTCTATTTTTGAACAAACTCTTTGTTGGAGGTGAAACTCTCATGACAATTCATAGCAGAGAGCAACTGGAAAACACGCAGAAGAAAATCTTTGCTATGGAACTCGCGCTTGAAGAGATGAAGCAGGGTGAATCTCCAAAAGCTTATGCGATTTTGTCCCAAGGCTTCATCTCCCAAATCGAACAGATGCGAAGAGAGATTGACGAATATCACTGAAGTCGTCCTGAAATAGTTGAAATTTATTTATGAAAATCCCGCCAACATTGACGCAATTTCAATTGACTGACTTTCTCTTGTTTTGTTTCCTCAAAAGATTTTGACAGCGCTTCGCCTGACTTTAAGTTTGCAACCTCTGAAATAAGCGTTGCTGAGTATTTGTTGCGTGTCTAATAGCTCGCTTGTTATCGTCCGGGTAATCTTCGGAATTCGGCAAATCTCCCGAAAGCAGCGAACGCCCTATGGCGATACGAATCAGCACATAGTTGACGCGCACATCCCACACACGCTTATGTTCTTTGATTAAATAATGCGCAAACCATTTTCGGAATAACTGCGGAAATCAGAGATGTTATCAGGACAGTAGGTTGTGCGATTATTTAGTCAAACGCAATAAGCGTGTCAACCAATTCCCAAGAGGTTTGCGAGGGTCGAATATCCGGCAAAGTTCTCTGAAAATTTACAGGTACAAAACTTGCCCTTTTACTTTATCAGGCGTGAATGAATCGTAAATAACGATGAGCGATTGTAGGATTTGCCCGATGCTGCGAGAGCCTTGTTTACAGTAAGCATTTCCAGCATGAGGTACAGCGCGAGAATGCAAACGCAAAAAGTCTTTATCCTGAGTCACCTGAACGCGGCCAGATTGATGGGCAAATTCCAGATGTTCTTCGTCGGATGCGCCGCGAAGTGCAACATCATTCGGCATCGTCACATCAATGCCGCGATGTCTGAGACCGTCAGCAATGACCGAAGATATGTGTTCATCAAGATGAAAGCGTATGCGATCACTCACCCAACTTCCTACCTGTCAACCGTTGCAGTTTGTCTTGTAATAGCGAAGGATTATTGCGGGCGAACTCGTCAGCAAATTCTTCTTCGCGGCGCTTGTCGTCACGGATTTCATCAATATGGTCATAGTAGTAAGCGAGTGCATAATGTACATCGCTCAGAGTAATCGTTGGGTATTGATAGACAATCTCATCGGCAGTCATGCCTTGATGTTCATACCAAATCATGATGTCCATAACCCGTATGCGGCTTCCTGCAATGCAAGCCTTGCCGCCGCAAACACCGGGCGTTCTCGTTATGCGCTCCGTTATGACTTGTGCCATACATCACCTTCTTTTGTATGTGAATTATTCGTTTGAGTATATCACGCTTAGCCTAGAGTTCCTTTGCGAGATCGTTCATCTCAACGACGAAAACATCTTCGTGTTGTCGAGCAAGTTCTAATAAAAGTCTGTGCGGTCAAGAGCGGCTATGTCGGCAGCTTTTTCCTGAGAAATCTCGCCGCGTTCATACCAATGAATTGCGGCGGCAAGACGCATCTTTATTGCAAACTCTTCGGGCGAGCGCCGCAGAGCAGAAAACACATCTTCCGATATGTGCAAAGTGATCTCTCGTTCCATTGCCATAGTGATTCAGATTTAACTCTTAATACCATGATTGGTACATAGTTGCCCCGTACATCCCAATCTCGCTTGATTCGCTTTAGTGTTGAAATTTATTGCTTCGATGCCAACGCACGGAATGAAGCGATGGAAAGAAAGGTTTTTGTTCAGGCAAAACTATTTTTCTGCCGCCGAGCGATTTAATTAACATCTCTTTAGAACCGCTCTCTTCAAATGCAGAAGAAACCAGGAGTTGGTAGCGGTCATCAACAGCAATGATTCCTGTATCAAATGCCCAATGATGAAGTTTGCACAAAGCAAAACCATTGCCAATTCCATCGTCGTGAGATTCAGAAAATGGGACGATGTGCGCCGCATCAACGGCGGAAGCACCGCTGAGGGTAATAATTCGCAAATGACAAGCAGCGCAAGTGTAATTGTATAATTTCATTATCACACCGCGAAAAGCTGCACTGCGAAGCGGCGTTTCAGGAATCTCTTTTTGCGCAAGACTCTTTTTTTGTTGAGCTTGTTGCAACAGAATTTCTTCAATATTGCTAATCTGTTGATTTTCATTCACAACCGCTTGGATGATTTCGCTTTGATTGCCGAAATAGGTTTTGATGATTGCTTGGCGAATCACTTCTCGTGTTTCAGAGTTCAAAAGCAAAACTAAAAGGTCTTCATCCAGACTTGCAAAAGCGACGACCTGTGCAAGTTGCGGCATACTGTTGAATTTAGTCGTTGCCGCGAGAACAACTTCCTGTTCGGGGCGCGCATGAAGATGCCAGAAGCCCGAAGATGCTAAATGGTAAAAAGGAAGAAACGGTCTCAAAGTCATCAGACCGATTCGAGATGAATAGTTTAGAAAAGCATCAACGAGTTGAGGCGAAGGGGTGATTTTGTTCTCGACAATTTCTCCCTGCTCAATCAAATCAAGCACGGCTAAGAGCAATATTGGTTTGTGTAAGGCGGGGGTTCCGTGTGATCGGTCAATGCGAAGCTTTTGAACTTTGTTGCAGTAATAAGTTAACGCATCAGGCATGGCTTATATCAGCAGTGTCTTCAGTTCTTTTCAAAGCACAAAAATCACCTTACGGAAATCAGACAATAAGAAAGCGTTAAAAGAGCGGCTTGATAATGAAATTTGCCCACACAGAATGAACGTCCTCTGTGTGGGCAACATCCTATCATAAGAAAATCAAAAATGTCACACCTACATATTTTCAATAATCGCCGTGGCGAATTCGCTGGTCTTGAGTTTCGTAGCGCCTTCCGTCTGGCGTTCCAAATCATAGGACACACGCTTTTGCTGAATCGTCTTGGTCAAGCCGTCAACAATCAACTGACTGACTTCGCGCCAGCCCATGTGATCGAACATCATTACGCCTGACAAAATCTCCGATGACGGATTGATGACATCTTTATCTGCATACTTG
>JANMSG010000362.1:0-7117 GCA_031389065.1 Acidobacteriota bacterium
TGTCCGCATGAATTTGAAAACCTGCGGACAGGAATGTCCGCGCTCCGTCATCTCTAATTGCCTGATTAGCGAGAAACCTGCCGCCTCGTTACTATTTTCATCATATGCTTTCAGCCAAAAAACATGATGCCTTTCAAGCCATGAGGTTTGGCGACTTCCGCCTGCTTGCCAGTGGCAAGTTCATCAGTGTAGTTGCTCAACAGATGCTTGGCGTCGCCATCGGATGGGAACTCTACGAGCGCACAAACTCGGCATTCGCGCTCGGCATGGTGGGTTTTGTTCAAGTGTTGCCCGTCTTTCTTTTCGCGCTTCCGGCCGGGCATATCGCAGACCAGTTTCGACCGAAGTCTGTGATCGCCATTGCGCAAGGGTTTCTGGCCGCCGCGGCTCTCAGTCTGGCGTTTCTTTCGACCCTCAAGGGCTCGCTCTGGCTGGTATATTTGTGCCTGTTCGTCTTTGGAACGGCGCGCGCATTTCTCGCTCCGGCGGTCTCGTCGCTGATGCCGCACACCGTTAGGCCTGAAGCTTTCCCGAATGCCGCAACCTGGAGCAGCGGCGCCTGGCAACTGGCGGTCGTCTTCGGTCCTGCGCTCGGCGGACTGCTCATCGGATGGACGCAGCGTCCATCGGTCGTTTACGGGCTCACGGTGCTCGCAGGACTTGCCTCCGTGCTTCTCGTTTGGGGCATACAAGCGAAAATTCCTCGCGCTGCGCGTCAGGCAATAACGCTTCGTTCAATGACCGCCGGCACAGTCTTCATCCGGCGAACGAAAGTTATTCTTGCTGCTATCACACTCGATATGTTTGCCGTCTTGCTTGGAGGAGCCACAGCGCTCTTGCCAATTTTTGCAAAAGACATTCTTCACGTCGGGCCTGCGGGGCTTGGCTGGTTGCGCGCTGCGCCTTCAATTGGTGCGGTGCTGGTTGCTGTCTTTGTGGCGCGACGTGCGCCTTTTGAGCGAGCCGGTCGCGCCCTGCTATGGTCAGTGGCGGGTTTCGGCGTGGCGACCATTATCTTTGGTCTTTCGACTTCGTTTCCGCTGTCGCTTTTAATGCTGGCGCTGCTCGGCGGCTTCGATCAGATCAGCGTGATCATACGTGGGACGCTTGTTTTGGTGCAGACGCCTGACGAGTTAGGTGGTCGTGTCGCCGCCGTGCATAACGTTTTCGTCGGCACCTCGAATGAACTTGGAGAGTTTGAGTCGGGCGTTGCGGCACATTTATTCGGGCCCGTCATCGCCGTCGCTGCGGGCGGCGTGGGGACAATCCTCGTTGTGCTACTCATTGCATTTGCGTGGCCAGAGGTGCGAAGACTGGGTCGCCTTGGCGAGAAGGCAGAGAGCGAAGTCCGGGTTTCATAGCACAAGCATAAAAATGACTTCGCATGAAAAATCTGCTTATGAGTTGAATTTTTAAGTTAAGAGGCAGTAGCCTGACCGTAAGGGAGGGCTTTCGTGAAAACGCTCGCGCTTACGCTTGGGCTACTGCTTTGTCGCTCCTTAACGCATAATGCCAGTTGAATTGATGTGGGAAGGAAAGTACGATGCTGAGAGACATCAGCGCCGCCCGTTCAACAAAGAGAGACACGCATGGCAAGACTGGATTTGATTCACCACGCAGTGAAGGATGCGCTCATCAAAGATGGGTGGACAATCACCGCCGACCCTTACATCATTCAATACGGAGATGTGAAGTTGTTTGCCGATTTAGCAGCGGATAAAATCATTGCCGCCGAGCGTGCCGAACAAAAAATCGTTGTTGAAGTGAAGAGCTTCGCCCAAGCCTCGCAAATTCACGAACTGCAAACGGCTTTAGGACAGTACGAAATTTATCGCGGCTTTATTGAGGTGATAGAACCGGAGCGCAAAATATACCTGGCAATCAGCGAAGATGTCTTTGAACAGTTTTTCAGCAGAAGCGCGATTCAATTTATCGTCAAGCGCTTTCAAGTTTCGCTCCTTGTCGTTGATGTTGACAAAGAGGAGGTCATCAAATGGAAAGACTAAATGCTTACAGAGGAATTCTCCGACGAGTTCTGTCCGGTTATGTCGAGTTGTGCAATCAACAGAGCAGAGATGGAATTGAAAACATCTTGATTATAGATGAATCAGAAAACAATTTTCTCTGGCTCACCGTCGGCTGGTCAGGCAATAAGCGTATGAACGGCATCACGTTTTATGCGCGAATTCATAATGACAAGATCTGGATTGAAGAAGATTGGACGGAAATCGGTATCGCCAATGACCTGGTGCGCCAAGGCATTCCGAAAGACGACATTGTGCTGGCATTTTACGCGCCCAATGTTCGCCCAAATACAGATTTCGCCGCCGCTTAGGATTCGAGGTGGTGCAGAATCGCTGTCCATCAAAGCAAATAGTCAATGAGCCTGTTCTGTGATCTTGAACAGGCTCATTTTTTTCCACTAAGCCGAAGCGCCTTCTTTAATCAAGGCGCGGCTGATGACGACGCGCTGAATTTGATTGGTGCCTTCATAAATCTGCGTGATTTTGGCGTCGCGCATATATTTTTCAATCGGATATTCACGCGAATACCCGTAACCGCCGAATAATTGCACGGCATTGGTCGTCACTTGCATCGCAGCGTCCGTCGCAAAGACTTTTGCCATCGCCGCAATCTTGCCGACGTTTGTCGCCCCTGCATCTATGGCTCGCGCCGCCGTGTAAACCAGTTGCCTTGCCGCTTCCACCTGCGTAGCCATGTCTGCGAGCATCCATTGAATGCCTTGAAATGAAGAGACCGATTGCCCGAATTGCTGACGCTTCTTGGTGTAATCGAGAGCTAAATCCAATGCCCCTGCCGCAAGGCCCACGGCTTGCGCGGCGACAAACGGACGCGCTACGTCAAGAGCCTGCATGGCGTGTTTGAAACCGCGCCCTTCTTGTCCGCCAAGCATTTGCGATTCGTGAACCCGGCAATTTTTCAAGTGCGTTTCATTGACAGGGACGCAACGAATGCCCATCAAATCTTCGCGTTTGCCGACTTCAAAGCCCGGCGTGTCGCGTTCGACGATGAAACCCGTTACGCCGCGCGTGCCGCGTTCTGGATTGACCGTGCAAAACATCGTAAAGAGGTGCGCCGCGCCGCCGTTGGTCGTCCATTTCTTGTCGCCGTTCAAAATGTAATGGTCGCCGTCTTTTTCGGCGCGTGTTTTGAGACTTCCGGCGTCCGACCCTGAGACTTTTTCGGAGAGTCCGAAAGCAATGAGCTTTTTGCCTGTCGCGATGTCCGGCAAATATTTTTGCTTCTGTTCGTCTGTGCCGCCGACGATGATGGGGAAAGAGCCTAAGGCGTTTACTGCATAAGAAACGCCTACACCGCCGCAGGCTTTTGACAATTCTTCAACGACGATGCAGAGGTTCAATTCGCCGCCGCCTTCGCCGCCGTACTCTTTGGGAATCCACACGCCCATCAGCTTGGCTTCTTTCAAAGCGTTGATAGCGCTCCAGGGGTATTCGCCTGTGCGGTCGTGTTCTGCGGCTATCGGGCGGACATATTGTTCGGTGATTTCCCGCGTCAAATTGCGGTAATGAATATTCTCTTTCGATAGTAATTCGTCCACGTATCAGTCCTCCTAAATTTCAGATGTAAGAAAAAAGCTCCACAGGCAGGTTCGCGTATCACGCAAGCAAGCTTTGAATGGCGGATTGTATCTTTCCGAAAATTGGTGAGTCAAACCTTTACCGATTTTTCGCTCAGTAAGATTGGGAAAATAGGATGCAATTTTTGCTTTGATTTTTGATTATAGAAATAGCTGACTCATAAAGTCAGAAGTTAATTCCCCGCTGAAGCTAATTTCTCCAGGGTGTTTTTTACCTGGATCAAGGTGCGCCTGAGCATAGATATTTTGTCAGTTTCTGGAAATTCTTTACCGCGATCTTGAAGTTGCCGCTTGCTATCTCCCATGGGTCTCAGCGCCTCATTCCTTGCGGAGTAAAATCCGCCTTTGAATTCCTCGTACAACATACTTATCGTTTTCTCATCGAAGGCAGGATATTTTATTTTCAGAAACTCCAACGCCGTAGGCTTATCCATCGCCTCTTGCATCTTCCAGAGTTGGGCTTCCAACTTCACAAATACTTCGAGCAATTCTTCATCTGCAACCTTCAAAGCTTGCTCAATCTCCGGCAGAAGTTTTGCGGCTTGCACCGCTTCCCCCCCCCATCTGGCAAGATACCTGGTTGCAGATTTTGCATCGCCTTCATATGTCCTATCTTCGAAAATAATCATTTTCAGCGTCAGTCCATATTTTTCGATGGTTGAAGTGTCAAAATCCATCCCTTCAATGATGTCTCCGAAGCTTAACTCACTGCTACCCGATCCGCCATTTCCACTCCAAATTTCATAGGCGAAGATTTTTTTATTTGAAAAATTTTTGAATGAGAAGCGATAGCTATCAATCGATTTTTCAATTTCAACAACTTCTAGAGAATTGGTCAAATTCTGGATTCGCGGATATTCTTCTGGCTTTAAGACGACAGGTTTATTGCTGATGGCTTTGATTTCAAAAGGCTCGATGCCAAATTGCAGCAATTCTATGGGGCTTAATGAACTGCCTACAGCAAGCGTAAAAATGCCGACCTCTTTAGCTGAGAGGTCGTTGTAGGCAATCGAAAGCCGAACTTTCAATGCTTCGTTTTCTACGCTTGCCTCAATGCCAACGGCGTGGAAACCTTTCGCGGCTTCCTGATTCACGATTGATAGTAAATCGCGGTATAGCATAAACTCACTGGCGCTGCCTTTGAATAAAGGCGCAGATTTGTGTGGCGAAATGATTTCCAGACCGATAGCAGGTCTTTCAGGTCGCCATCTTTTTTCTCTCAATGAAGCTTCAGATTGTTGTTGCAAAGCGAAAGCGGAGATGGTGAATGACAAGATGACGAGACCTATAGAATTGATTCGCCAAAATCGAAGCGATAATTTGAAAAGCATAAGACCTCCGCAAAAATACGATTTTAATTCGACGCGGCGATGAGCAAGACGCGGTCTGCTGCCATTGCCGCGAGTTGTTCTTCGACGTGTTCGCGCAATTGCACAGGCGTCATCCTCACCACTTGCTCAAAAGTAAACATTGCAAGCAGGCGATGGGCGACTTCGTAGCCTAACAAGTAGCCGCCTCTGTGCGGCACCTCTTCGGTTGGCTTGCCCGTAAACCACGGCTCGTACTGTTCAGGCGTTGCGCCTTCTTTGAGCAGTTCAAGAAATTTGCGCGAGTTTAAGGCGAGGTCTTCTCGCTGCGCGGCTAATTCTTTGTCGGAATAGTGCAGATAAGAGGTTTCGCTTTGATAAGGATAAACCGCTTCGGCTCCAGCGACTGCAAGACCTTCGACGAGCAGAGGAATGTGCGCCGTGCGAATCTGCGCAAGCGATGGATTCTCAAACAAAAAATTGAAATGATAGAGATGAAAGAATTCATGGGCGATGGCGATTTGGGTTTGCTCAAACGAATATTCAGACAAAACATCGGCGCCTAAACAAAGGGTGTCGGGTATGCCTTCATCGTTTTGCACAGGGCGAACAGAGCCATCGAACATAAACAGGCTCAAGCTTAAATAAATATCGCTTTGCTGACGATACTCAGGAAAGCGCGCTTTGAAATTCATCATTGCCGTGTGAATTTCGCCTACGGCGGTTTTGTTGAACTCGCGAAGCATAGCTATCTTTGATGGGATTTGCGTGAGGAATTCATTCAACATGGCGCGACGTTCTTCAAACGTCGTGTTGTGGTAAACGGCGCGCTCGAAATACTCGCGGTGTTTGCTCTCCACCAGACGATTCCAGAGCCTGCGTTGGGTGCGAAGCTTTCTACCTTTCGCCTGTTCCCAAAAGAGTAAAAAATCGTCAACGACATTGACTATCCTCTGTCCATCAAGAAGCAGTTCCGGCGGGTCTTGGTCGTTTGGTGATTTCGGGTGGGCGAATGCAGAGGCTCCAAGCAATGAAATTGCGGCTAAAATAAGGGCGGCTTTCTTGAGAACTAACATCCGATGTCCTCGCTTAAAAGAGGTGTAGAAATTGGCGCACGCACTGGGTAACCCGGAATTGCAGCACAATTACTTTAGTTCAATTTTTTAAAAAGGCAAACTCTTATTGTTCGCAACAGCTTATTTTTTTTATGTACCGTCAATCTCTTCCTCATTTTTCAAAGATACTTGTGCACAGGCGTTCTCACTGTTGACAGGTTCGCTACTTTTGCGGATAATCCCGCCAAGCTTTGAAGCATCAAAGCCAAAATAATTTTATGAATCGTAACGCAACACAAATGCTTAACTGCTCCAATTCGCGCAACGCGGCGAAGGCTTGGCGTTCGTTTAGTTTTTTTACCTTTTACTTTAGCATCGCCAACGGAGCGGGGAGCGAGAGGGTGTAAGCAAAAACTACATCGCAAAAGATTTCAAAAGCCCGCTCCTTCACACGAAGGCAGCGGGCTTTGCACTTTTCAGGAGGAATTCTATGACAAAGAAGAAAGCATATGTACTGGTCTTCGATGGGCTTGCTGATTGGGAAGCCGCTCTGGCGCTTTGCGAAATCAACAAGAACAACTCATTTGAAGTCGTAACCGTAGGTTTATCTAACGAGCCTGTCACAACCTGGGGAGGAATTCCAACCACTCCGCAAATCACTCTTGAAGATTTGCAAGCGGAAGAAGCAAGCATCTTCATACTTCCAGGCGGTGAGCGTTGGGAGCAACACCCCATTGAAAAAAGATTGTTAGAGCTTTTGTCGAAGCTTCACGCGCAAGGTGTACTTTTGGCGGCAATCTGTGGCGCGACGCTGGCGATAGGACGAGCCGGTCTTTTGAAAAATCTTCATCATACGAGCAACGGAAAATCATACTTGAAAAATTTCCTGCCAGCTTATACGGAAGATGAATTTTACATAGATAAGCTTGCCGTCACAGATAACAACCTCATCACAGCAAGCGGCATCGGCAGCATAGAATTCGCTTATGAAATAATCAAAGCGCTGAAATTGTACGGGGAAGCAGAGGCGCAAGAATGGTTCGACCTCTTCAAACACGGTGTGATACCCCAAGCGTGGCAGGATGCTGCAAGTAGTGGATGAATTGCCGATCCCCAGTCAGAACCGGGAGCCGTAG
>JANMSG010000370.1:0-9431 GCA_031389065.1 Acidobacteriota bacterium
GCCCAAGAGTATCCGACGCCATAAATTTGCCCGTCAATAAAGACGCGAGGATTTCCAGGGTCGCTTGCCGTGAGGCAGAAGGTGGCTCGTCCGTCCTCACCCGTCGTCGCGCTCGAACCGAAGTTCAACGCCGATGCTGGCACACCAATCGGAATCTCAGGAACGCCTTGAAGCATACTGTTGTTGAACTGCACCTGAATGGTTTGATTGGCGGCGGGTTCTCCGAAGGCGAGCGCCACGATCTCGACCTCTGCGGTGTCGCCGGGAGCCATTCTGTAAACTTGCTGAGTGACGTTAATGTATGCGCCGTTGGCGTTCTCGCCGAGGAGTTGCGTGGTGACGCCCAGTTGGATCGAACTTCCCGGCGTGCCGACTTGCAAAACCCCCAGCGTGGTATTGCTCAGGGTTTGAACCTGTTCCGGCGTGACCTTGAACTCCTGTATCCCGGCAGTCGTTTCGTAAGCCATTTGCGAATAATCGTAGTCGCCCAGAACCGTCGGATTGGGTGAAGTCATAATCGCCACCTGGAGATTGCCAAGATTCGGCAGCGGCGGTCCGGCTGGCGAGAGATTCGGGATGCTGTTGCCTAGATCAACCAAAACCTTGCCGCGCTTGCCGTCCACTCTCGCCGGTGCAAACCACAGAGGTGTGCCGTTAAAGGGATTCTGCGAGTTATAGTTTGCCGGACGCAGAAAGCGACCCGCCACAAAGTTGGGCGGCTCATTGTCCCAGTAAGGTCCAATCGTGCCGACAACTCTGCCCTGATTGAAGGTCGGTGAAGCGCTGTCATCATCATAACCATCAACGACAAATTTAATCGAAAGTGTATCGGGACTGGCTTTTTGAAGCTGCTGTAAGAACTGTGAGCTGAGCGAATCGCTCCACGTCACATTGTTGAGAACCGATTGATAGTATGCGCTAAACATGGAATCGGGCTGCCCCTGCGGCACACGGAAAAAGATGTCGTTGAAGCAGACCACTTGGAAATCCCCCGCAAAATACTCTGTATCTGAGACCGCCACCTTAATCTGTAGTCCCCAAATTTGCGAAACCATTTGCTGTTCGGTGTCCAGGTCAACCAGTTTTGCCACCACTGGCTGATCCATACTGTGAAGGACTGCGCCGATAATCGGGTCGAGACTATTTACATTGCCGAAGGTCTCAAGGGCGCTTCTCACCTGGCAACTCAACTTCCAGGCGTGGTTTCCATTTGGATTCCAAGCTTCATTCTTAGGGGTTATGGGAACCTTGGGGTTGAAGTTTTCTGGAGTGTTGTTGACGGTTGATGGGTTGGCAATAAACATCCCAGAAAAATGCAATCGCGGAACATCTAGGTAGCTCATCTATTCTCTCCTTATTTTTAACTGGATTAAATGCTTCTCACTTGCTTCGAGTCGCGGCACGGATTCGCCCTCTAAACAACACTTCAAAGAAATGTTGACGCTTCGGATACTGTCCTGCTAACGTCGCGGTATGCAGACACAACTTGAAGAAATAATCCGCCAATTCGATGCTGACACAGGCTCCATACACCTGCTTGAAGATGGTGTTCTTGTCCTAAAAGCTGCTGTCGGTCTTCCACCGCACATCGTCGAGATCGTCTCTCTGGTGCCTATAGGAAAGGGCATGGCAGGACTCGCCGCCCAGCGCAATGAAGCGGTCTCAAGCTGCAATATCCAAACCGACACCACAGGCGATGTAAAGCCAGGGGCGCGAGCGACAGGCGTCAATGGCGCGATAGTCGTGCCGATCAGAGAGGCAAATGGGCAAGCTTGCGGCGCTCTTGGCATAGGAGTTCATCGCCACTACGAATACAGCGCCGAAGAGACCGCACGGCTTCTTGAGATAGCGGCGAAACTCAAGCATGACTGAAAGCATGTTTAGAAATTGTCGTTCGCCGCAAAGCGGCGTGAAGAAGGTAGCCAGAGGTGAAACCTCTGGAACTGTAAGCCATCCATTCCCGCATTGAAGATGCGGCACAAAGGTTGTGGCGCTCCCGTAGAGCGCGAAACGGTGGTGTGTTTTTCCAGACGCTGCACGTCTGGCTACCTCCTTCCTGCGCCCCAGCGCAAATTTTAAATTTCTCACAGGCGCATCACAGGCGATTCAGATCGCGTTATCAAACGGATTGATTGCTACGCTTGTTGAAAAGCCGCTCGGCTCGATTCGCGATAAACCAGAAGAAACCGGCGATCAACAGAACCACGCCGAACATCAGCACAGTGCTTTGAAAATTGGCGACTGCCGCTCCCGTCAAAGCATAAAGCAATGCCGCAGGCAGTGAACCCGCCAACGAAGCTAGCGTTACGCTACCCCAACCGAGCGACGACGTTCCCGCCATAATCGCTACCGTCTCAGCTAACAAGGGAATCGGGCGCGTCACAATCACAGCAAGCGCTCCCCAACGCTTCAGCAACTGGTCAGCACGAGCGCGTTCATCGGGCGTCACCACGCGCTCTAACAATTTGCCGCCACGTCTGCCAATAGCAAAACCGAACAGCGATGCGCCAACGCTGCCCAGCAAAGAAAGCGCGGTTCCCAGCGCTACACCAAAGAGCGCCCCGTGAGCTACCATCACCAAACTCGATGGCACAGGCAGCAAGACATCGGCGATCAGCAAGCCTACGCCGAGGCTTGCCGCAAACATTCCGCCGTGATTCAGCCAGGGCGTAGGGTCAGTCAACAGCGGCACTCCCAAAGCTTTGATAACAAGGAAAAGCGCAAGGAAAAAAGCGACCATTAGCGCAAAGATAGATAGGTAGCGTTTCATCGCTTCTCCTCGCAATAGATTTTCAGAAAATGTTTCGTAGTCCCGCCTTCAGGCGGAATTTATTAGCGGCACAAGCTTCCGCCTAAAGGCGGGACTACGAAACTCAATCGCCAAAGAAGCTCTCGATTATGGCAGACTCTTACAGTCACTTTCGCAGCAGGTTCGAGAATTCCAGGGTTACACCGAAAACCATTGAGCGTCCGGGCGCTGGCGCAGTTTGAAAGTGCTCGAAATATAAACGATTGCACAGATTTTCGATGCCAAGGGTAAACGACGCTCGATGATTTTCGCCGCGCCAGGTGTAACCTCCGCGCAATGTATGCGTGGCAAACGAGTTCAGAGACGCCAGTGTGCCGTATTGCGTAGAGACCGCTGCGGAGAGTTCCAACGGATCCGCGCGTTTGACTCGCGCCTGATAGCGAACCTCATATTCTCCAAACCAACGACGCCTGAAACTATCAAAGCGCACACCATCAATCAAGCGCAACGGCGTGATGCTCGACAGCGGCGCATCTCCTGGCGAACCTCGCAAAGGGATCGGCGTATCGGCTCGATTATAGAATTGAGCCAGCAGTTGCAGAGTATTTTGATCCGGCGTCAGATTCGAGCCTTTCAACCAACCGAGCGTTCCGAAAGGCGTGATGACTCCGATATTGCCCAATGCCAAACTCGCTTCGTAGGTCGCTTCAAAGCCTTGAATGCGCGCCCGCGCCGTGTTCGTGCGCTGCACGTAAAGCACCCCGTGAAAAGGGAAGAAGGGCGAAAGCGGCAACAGACCTTGACTCTCATCGGCTGGCACAAACAGTGGCGGGGCAAAGGCTGCGCCGATGAAGTCTTTGAGATGATTGACGAAGTAGCCCATTGACGCATTCCATTTGGGGCGCTGAATTTTTACGCCGGCGTCATACTCCTGACCGCGCTCCGGTTTCAAGGCAGTATTGGGAACCACCAACACGCTAAAGCTCGGAGAGCCAAAATCGCGCAGCAGGTAACGCTCGGTAATCCCCGGTTCGCGATAACTCGTTCCCCAGCGAAAGTATGGATTGATGCCTTGCGGCAGGCGCACTACGACCCCTGCATTGCCGGTGACCACTGTACGATTGGTCTCTATGCCACGGACGCCTCTGAGCAGATCAAAGATTCCCGCTGCCCCTTGCGTGTTGATGTCGCCGGGATCGGCAAGCAGTCCGGCAAACGAAACATCGAGCAGCGTGGACTCCGCGCCCAGCGGAAAGCCTCGCGTCACTCGCGCCTCGGTCAGCCAACGATCAACGCGAAATCCGCCGGTGAGCCGCAGCCAACGCGCCGCGTCGTATTCGAGCAGATTGAACCATCCCCAGTTTCTATAGACCGCATCGGGATTGCTGGCACGGTCTGCGATAACTTTGAACGGCGGCACGAAATCAAAGCGCGAGAACTCGTCGGCAGAGGAGTCGCGCAGGAAACCGACGCCTGTCGTCAGTAAGGCTCCTGCAAAAGGCGCTAATGTACCCTGTACATCCAGAGCGTAAGTGGTAATGGAGTTTTTGTTGTCTGAGAAATTTCCTAGGGAAAACGCCGAGCGATTGCCTGTCAGCACAGCCAGCAGGTTCTGCTCATCGTTGGGGTCTGGAGCCGAAACCCAACTGCTTCCCTCAACGATTGGCGAAGTGATTGTGCCATCCGGGAAAGAGTATTTCTGCCCGTAAAAACTGGCTGCCAGACGTGGAAACCAATCGGTCAATTCGTGCGCTTCATAGCGCAGACCGTACTTGTCCAGGCGTCGGAATTCGTTGAACTGTGTGCGCTGATCGAATGGCGGCGCAATGAACGAGAGGCCTAAGTCGTAGTGTTGGCTGTTCAACTGGCGATAACGAAGGCTTTGATTTTTGGTAGGGAAAACCCACAGATCTAACTGGTCATTGAAACCGCGCCCCTGACCATTAGGAATCTCGCTGCCAGCGGGCAAACTCCAAACCGCGTAAGTGCGGGCGATGCTGTTGCCCACGACATTTCCCAAGTCGGCAGCCAGCTTGCCTAAACGCACAACCTCATCAATCGAGATGGACTGCTTGCCCGCCAGGTAATTGGCTTGACGGAATAGAGAACCGGTTAAGCGCACGGCAAACCCCGGTTGACTCCAATTGATCGTCGCCGCCCCGCGACGCCCAATCCCATTGCTGCGAATGTCGCCATTGAAGCGCAGACTCAGGTGCTGCGAGGAATCAGCAGGTACGGGAGTGGCGGTTATCAAGTTGATAACGCCAGCCATCGCATCCGAACCGTACAGACTCGAGCCTGCGCCGCTCAAGACTTCCGCCGCTGCCAACTGTGTCACATCCAAGACGCTCGGCGAGACCCCTGTGGTCGGGTCGCTACGCATATTGTTGAGGCGTTCGCCATCGAGAGTTATTAAAACTCTATTGGAGGCAAGACCGCGTAGCCGCGGGCGTTCGAGCGCCGAATTGGCAATCACTGGCGTCAGGTTTGGCGCTCTCTCGATGGCGCGCAAAGTTGATGACGGACGCCGCTCTTCGATGCGAGAGGCGTCCGTTACGGTAACGATTTGAGGAGTTTCGACAGCGATTCGAGCGTTGTCTTTGCCCGCCGTCACGCTGATGTTGCTTTCGATAATGCCCGGCACCAGCACAAAATTTTCGACGTATGAACCATTACGGCGCACCCCCAGAGTGCGCGCCGCAACGGCAAAGCCCGGGCTACTGACAGAGAGCCGGTAAGAGCCTGGCAGCAGTCCGCTGATTTCATATTTGCCCGACGAATCTGTCAACACTTTCAGAGGTCGCCCACTGGCGATGTTGAGCAATTCGACATCGGCGTTGACCAGGATGGCACCATCTTGATCTTTGATAATTCCGGCGAGTCTCGCGCCCGATTGAGCCGTGCCTCTGATAGCGAAAGGCATTACAGAGAAGACTGTGAGTAGGATGTATATGCAACAACGAGTCATATTCGGAGTATTCCCCTATTCATTCGCCGCGCCGCTTGATTGGGCTTACGGTTTAGCCAGTCATCGTGCATGACGTGCTGCAAGGTGCATGGTTTTTGAGAGAGTTGAGAAATTCCAAAGATGCGCCAAAGGCGCAGCAAGAAGGTAGTTCCAGACGTTGCACGCATAGGTATCTACACAAGTTGTGCAGTTTGTTTTTTGCGGCTCTGCCGCTTTGATGTGCGGGGAGTCCGTGACTCCCCGTGCTGTGTTCTCCCCACTTCTTCGGGGCTACGCCCCAAATGGGCGGCGTAGCCGCAAGAATGGGGCGGCAATTCTCACGGAAAGGCTGAGCCTTTCCGCACATCAAAGCGGCAGAGCCGTCAGAAAAAGATGTGTAGATACTTCCGCCTCTGGCTACCTGCTGTTCGCCGCTTCACGGCGAAACACAATTCCTCAACACGCTCTGAGCCTGAATTTTACCTTACGGTATTTGACGCAAAAGCAATGCGGTCAGTGGCTGTAGCGTGCCGTCAACCTGCCCACATTGTTCATCCGAGTGAAAGTTCAACAAAGTCCCGGAGAACCTGTAAGTCTGAAAGGTCTTGAAGTACGCCATCACTACGGATTTGCCGGGAGTGACCTGAACGCCGCTATTGACGTTGCCATTGTATGTCTCTTTGCCGCTCCACCCAAACGGCAGTGTTCCATTGGTGGCAGGGATGCTGTCCGGGGCAGAGCCTCCGAGGTGTCCGATTCGCGTCGCCAGATTGCGTCCGGCAGGCGTTCCGGTTCGATCAGCGGGCGACAAATTATGATAATCGGTCAGCAACTGCTGCTTGCGTTGATTGCTGAAAGTATTAAGGGGAATCACCCCATACTTGGTCAACTCGGCAGCCGTCAACGAAAAGAAACCATTCGCTTTGGGGCGGTCATTTAAGGTGGCCGATTTGCCTGTGAGGCTCGTACCGACGCCGATTTCAAAATTCTCCATCGGTTCAAGTCCCGGCGGATACGACTCAAAAGGCTGCGCCCCTGGCGGAATCGGTTCATTTGCCGCCAGATAGGTGTTCGGACCCAGACTGACTTTGCTGCCGATGATCGGATCGCCGGAAGTAAACGACACGATTTTAAACGGCGGCAGCAAGTTTGTGCCGATTTGTCCTTCTACAGCCTTCACCGTGACGCCGATTGGCGCGACGTGCGAGCGCAACGAAACAGGGTTTTGGAAACGCACCACACGCCCTACAGCCATACCCGGTTGAGTGGGCACGTTGTTGACGCTTGGCACGAAGTCTGGTTCTCCTTCGAGGGCAAACATCCAACCGGCGCTGGTGCCGCGAGGCTCGTTGAAAAAGTCGTTGTCGGTAGCGAAACGTGCCTGAAAACGACCACCGAAACGCAGACTGGCTCTGGCGATGGAGGTAAGCACATACTTCGCTTTTACCTGTGCGCCGACCTTCACTTGAAGCGAGATGTCGCCGAGTTTTTTACTTGGCGACTTGGCAGTAATCTTGACCGTTTTGGTAGTCGGTCCGATTGTCACACTGGTCTGAGAAAGTACAACTGTCACACCGGCTGGCGCTACCACGACAAGGGTCGCATTGACGGTAGTGCCATCGGTAGTTTTGAGCGCGACCGGCATAGGGAATTGATTTGTGCCGGACGGGGCGAGCAGGAAACCTGTGTTTCCTGAATTACCATTAACCTTGATGCTGATTGCCATCGTGATTTCCTCCTTGCAAAAAAATGTAAGAAATAATGACAAGGGCTAAAGTACAAACCAACTCGCAATCAAAACAGCAGACTTGAACTCAGCCAAGAATTGCTTCAATGCATTCAGAAACTTCAGCCACCGCGACAATTCTGCGAAGGCCCGTGAGCTTGAATCCGTTTAAGCGTGAATGCCTTTGCCAACCGCTGATTAAAACTCTAACTTAAAGCTCAATTGAATCTGCCTCGATGGACTGGCGCTGAAGATGCGCCCGAAGTTTGGCGTGAAGGCGAATCTATTCGGTTCATCAAAGTTTGGATGATTGAAAAGATTGAAAGCTTCTGCACGGAACTTTAGTCGCAATCTTTCACGCAGAGGCAACTCCTTTTGCACAGCGAAATCAACATTGTTGTACCCCGGCGCATATAAGCACTTCAGTTATTTTGCTTAGTTTAAAACTGAGTTTCTCACTGCTGATTTTATTCTTATAGCTCTATCCCTCCATCGCCCCCTCGCGCGATAGTTCCTCTGCTGGATGTTTAAGATCAGAACAAGAAGCGCAACCCGAACTGCATCTGGCGCGAGTTCAGCGCCGAAAAGTACCGGCCGAAGTTTGGCGTAAACGCGGTTCTGCCGGGCGCTTGGTCGAAATTCGTGTGATTCGTCAGGTTGAAAATATCTCCTCGAAATTCGAGCCTGCGGCCTTCGTCGAGCCGGATTTCCTTAGCCAGCGACAGGTCGAAGTTTGCAAGGCCGTCGGCGTAAACGATGTTCCGTCCCGCGTTCCCGTAAGTAAACTGAGCCGGCATGACGAAAGCGCTGGTATCAAACCACCGCTCTGGTGTCTTTCCTGATTTCAGGTTCGGGTCGCGCAAGATGTCCGGACGTTGATTGGGTCCGTTTCCGGTATTTGCGTTGTCGGAAGGAAGGTTCACGCTAAAGGGAGCGCCCGTTTGAAACGTTCCGATTCCGCTGATGCTCCATCCTCCCACGATTGCGCCTATAAACCCGGAAGGATCGAAGGCGTGGCCCGAGCCGACGGGCAGTTCATAAGTCGCGCTGACCACCATGCGATGCCGATGATCAAAGCTGGAGACCGCTTTCTCGCAGGCTCGGCAACTCGGATCCTGCGGCAGGTTCGTTTCGAAGAACGTAGCGCCGGGACTTGAAGCCGGGTCGATAGCCTTGGACCAGGTGTAGTTGGCGTTGACACCGAGGCCGTTCGAGTATCTCTTTTCCAGTTTCAGAGTCCCGGCGTGATACCAAGTCCAGCCCCCCCAGTGAAGCATCTGAAAGCTGCTCAGTTTCGGATTTGGACGGCGCTGATCGATCGGGCCCGGTCCGGGTCTCGGAACATTCTCGAGCGTGTTGTCGTCCGCCCCAATAAGATGAGAACCGAAGTAGGATACCTCCGCGACCCAGTTTTTCCAAAGCACCCGCTGAATACTCAAGGTCCAGGACTGAGCAAGTTCGGTGCGGAAGTTGTAATCGACTCCAGCGCCACCTACCGTGCCGGTAGCTGGGGACAGCAGAATATCACTTATAGTAAGAGTCGGGATTGCGGTGTCTGCTGCGGTGGTCACGCTCTTGTTGAAATAGAAAGGAAGGTTCTTCATGAGCACGGTCTGTACGCTGTAGGCCCACTGGTTATGGAAGACCCCCGCGCCGATCCGCACTACTGTCTTCGGATCCACGGCCCACGCCAGGCCGATGCGCGGCGCGAACCGTAAGTAACTCGGTCGCATGAGCGAGCGGTCATAGCCCGCCTCTTTGGACGTGACCCAGGGAATGGGAATCAAGTGAAGCAGGGCATTCGCGTCGGGATGAATGTTTCCATCATCGTCACTGGCGATGACGAAACGGTCCAGTTCGATATTCGAGAGCCGGTTCTGCGTGTCTTTCATCTGTTGATTGATTTCGTAACGCAGCCCATAGTTGAGGGTGAGCCGCTTGTTAACTCGCCAATCGTCCTGACCATACAAGTGCAGCCAGTTGGTGCGGGCATCCTCTTCACCTCGGCC
>JANMSG010000396.1:0-5325 GCA_031389065.1 Acidobacteriota bacterium
AATTCGCCAGCCTGCAAGATTTCCCATTCGGTCAATTCGTAGCAGCCGTGATTATGGCGGACAGAATAGACAAACCGCTCGATGACATACTGACGAAACTCCAAGCCGGACAGTCTATCGGACAGATTGCCAAAGAATTTGACATAAATATGGGTGAGTTGCGTAAGGGCTTCGGAGAATTCCGCAGCGAGTTGGCGCGCTCAATGACCAACCCACCGACGAAGGATTGTTTCAAAACCACTTGATTTCCCGCTATCTTACGAGACGCAAATCAGAATTATTGGATAAACCATCAAGCCCGGCATTGAAATTTCGATTCGATGCCGCGCTTGATGGTTATCGCAATGTCAATTTGCGGTCGCGCAGATGTTTGATATTGTCACGCGCTTCGGCGGCGCGCTCGAATTCAAATTTCGCGGCGGCTTCGCGCATCAAAAGTCATTACTTGATTTGCATCAATGTTTTTACTTGTTGATAAAGTTTTGCAGTGTCCGTATCGCTCAACTTTCCAATTTTTCGTTTCAAACGTCTTTTATCAATAGCTCGTAACTGAAATACCAACGCAGCTGAATCCGTATTCAGATTGTTTTCCGAATCAGGTTGAACTAAAAAAGTTCCCGGAAATGATTTTGCGGCTAGCTGTGAAGTCAAAGGCACAATCAAAGTTGTAGGCAATCGCGTTGCAACCGATGAAGCTTGCACAATGATAGCCGGGCGCACACCGGCTTGTTCGTGACCATTGCTAGCTGGAATTTCAACAGCATAAATATCACCGATTTCCATGGCTAAAGCCCTTTCTCAAATTCTACGAGAGCTTCATCGCTTAATTTATCCCAATCGGCAAATTCATTTTGCAGAGCCAACACAGACTGATGGCTCTGAGTCAAAACACTCTCTTTAAACAAGCGAATAATTTGTAGTAGATTCGGCAAAGTTTCTTCAGGCAAATCATTTACTTCTTTCAATAATTCTTGTCTATAATTTGCGCTCTCCATAATTCACTCCTTATTTCTCACCTCAACGTAAGCTTGCGATCACGCAGATGTTTAATTTTATCACGCGCTTCGGCGGCGCGCTCGAATTCAAATTTCGCGGCGGCTTCGCGCATCTCGTATTCGAGTCTTTGCAACGCTTCGTCAATGTTTTCGAGCGAATAGCCATCAACATCTTCAAGCTCAAGCGGCACTTTGAAGTAATCGGCTTCGACAATAGAAACCAGCGTCGAATCAATCGCTTTGATAATTGTCATCGGGGTGATGCCGTTCTCTTGATTATAGACTGCCTGTTTTTCGCGGCGGCGTTGGGTTTCGCCAATCGCTTTCTTCATCGAATCGGTCATCTTGTCGGCATACAAAATCGCCTTGCCGTTGACGTTTCGCGCCGCTCGCCCGATGGTTTGAATCAAAGAACTGGCAGAACGCAGGAAACCTTCTTTGTCAGCATCCAAAATTGCGACGAGCGAAACTTCGGGCAAATCCAGTCCTTCGCGCAATAGGTTGATGCCAATCAGCACATCGAATTCTCCTCTACGCAGATCCCGCAAAATTTTGATGCGCTCCAGCGTGACAATCTCCGAATGTAAATAACGCACACGAACGCCAACCTCCGTGTAATAATCTGTCAGATTTTCAGACATCTTCTTGGTAAGCGTAGTGACCAGGACACGCTCACCGTTTTCGGCTCTCAAGCGTATCTCGTTCAACAAATCATCAATCTGTCCGCGCACAGGGCGCACATCAACTTCCGGGTCAAGCAAACCCGTAGGTCTGATGACCTGCTCCGCGACTTCGCCGCCAGTCTTGGTCAACTCGTAAGGACCGGGGGTTGCCGAAACATAAATCAATTGCCCTACGCGCTGTTGCCATTCATCAAAATTGAGCGGGCGATTGTCTTTTGCAGAAGGCAAGCGAAAGCCGTACTCAACCAGTGTCCCTTTGCGCGATTGATCGCCGGCGTACATGCCGCGCACTTGCGGAACGGTTTGATGGCTTTCGTCTACCATCACCACCGAATCTCTCGGCAAATAATCGAGCAGAGTCGGCGGCGGATCGCCCGGATTTCTCCCCGTCAAATGACGCGAATAATTTTCAACCCCCTGACAATAACCCAACTCTTTCATCATCTCTATGTCGTACATAGTGCGCTGATGAAGGCGTTGCGCCTCAATGACCTTGCCTTGTTCAATCAGTTGCGGCTCCCACCAATCGAGTTCCTCTTTGATCGTTTTGATGGCGCGTTTGATGGTCTTTGGCGAGGTGACATAGTGCGTCTTCGGATAAATCGGCAAGCGCTCGTGGGTCTCTAAAACTTCGCCAAGCAAAGCGTCAATCGTCGAGATCGCTTCGATTTCATCGCCCCAGAATTCTATGCGAATGGCACGGTCTTGATAGACCGGATAAACCTCTACGATGTCGCCACGAACGCGAAACGAGCCACGGGCGAATTCTATATCGTTGCGTTGATATTGAATCTCCACGAGTTTCTTGAGCAAGTCTGTGCGCGACAGTTGTTGCCCGCGCTCAACGAAGGCCACCATGCCGTAGTAGGCGTCGGGGTCGCCCAAACCGTAGATGCACGACACACTGGCGACAATGATGCAATCGCGTCGCTCGAATAAACTGCGTGTCGCAGATAAGCGCAAACGGTCAATCTCTTCGTTGACCGTCGCCTCTTTTTCGATGTAGGTGTCGCTTGCGGGCATATAGGCTTCGGGTTGATAGTAATCGTAATAGCTGACGAAATATTCAACGGCGTTATGTGGAAAAAACGATTTGAACTCTTGATAAAGCTGCGCCGCGAGCGTCTTGTTATGCGCCATCACAATCGTCGTGCGATTGACGCGCTCGATGACTGCGGCCATGGAAAATGTTTTTCCCGAACCCGTCACGCCTAATAAGACTTGATGCTCGGTGCCTTCATTCAAGCCGCGCACCAGTTGTTCGATCGCCTGCGGCTGATCGCCTTGCGGTGAATAATCAGAGACTAATTTAAAATCCATTGTCTTCCTTTCAAGAGATGGGTTTCATGATTATGAAAGCAAAACGCTATTGATTCAAATCATAGCTGATGAGGAAGTTCCAAAGCCTCATATTCCAGACAGGATAATATTTCTGGCAGGGTGAAGATAGCATACGATTAGGCAGAATAAATTTGTCTCCTTTGTGAAGACTTGGAGCGCCAACTTACTCAGGGTCGAAAACTGTCCTACTTCCTTCAGTGGCACTTCCAATCCATTTACCAGAAACTTTTTTGTATTCGTAGGTAGTAGCCTCCGAATTGAAGCTTTTTTCATAAGCTTGAGTATGACCAAATTCAATAATTACTTTTGCGCCTTTAACTTTGAATTCATGGAAAGAAAAAACCCAAACCCCTTCTTTCTCCTTTGCTCTTTTGCGAGCAACTTCTTGCTCAATCAACTCAATTTTGTCTTGGTAAATCGCCGGTATCAGTTCAGAAGGAAATAGCTCATTACTTAAGAAAACAAACTTTTCAAGTTTCGCAAAATCCTTTTTGGACAACTCTTTTCGCAAGATAGATTCGATAATTTGCGCTTTATCTTTTGGTGTTAAGCGAAGAACCTGCCTTCTATTTTTGGCATTGGTGACTGGCGAGCTAATCATTGTAAAGACAAATAGGGTTATCAAAACCTGTGTCAACCAATTACCGTTTTTCACAAACTTCATAATGAACCTCTATCAAAGATTTAGGTAAAGTTGCTTGCCTCTTTCGCTAGTGAAAAATCGCAGCGCGTAGATTCCGAGTGCAGTGCCGATAGGAATTTCGAGCAACGCCAAAGTCGCGACGATGATCCCCCAAATGCGACCGTACCTTTTGCGCTTTCTGATGCCTTCGCTTGCTACAAAGGCGGCAACAAACAAAATCACTGACAGCACCATAAAGATTACGCCAACGAGCGCAAGAAAAGTGTACCAGCGCAGTATAGGGTCGTTATGTCTTTGCGCGGCAAAGGTTCCAGCCATCGCCATGGTCAAAGCAAAAAAGCCCGCGATAAAAGCTAGAGGCTGAAAACAAGCGAAAATGAGATAGAGAGTTTTTAAGGTCTGGTTCTTCACTACAAATTCTGCGTCCATCATCGCTCCTCATACAGGTTATTCAACTCTATTGGCATCGCATCAAATTAGCATCTATCGCAAGCCGTTGTCCAAACCCATAGCAGGGCGAGATGGTGTTGATAATGCGGATTTTCTCTAAACTCTGAATCCCAAATCCTGAACCCTCATTGCTGCTTGACAATGAATTATCTCAGGTGAATAATGCGGTCTGCTTATCGGGAGACGCAAAGAATCAATCTTACCAATTTCCTGCGGTTTGAATTTTCTAACGAAAGAGGAAAAGCGATTAAAACGATCTCGCAAACAAATATTGACGGTGTGCAGTTATTCAGGCGCGGCAAAGTGCGCGACGTTTATGCTGTCGAAGACAAATTGTTAATCGTCGCTACTGACCGTATCTCTGCTTTCGATGTCGTAATGCCAAATACCATTCCATATAAAGGCGCAGTGCTGACGGCGCTCTCCCTGTTCTGGTTCGACTTTTTGAAAGAGACCGTTGCAAATCATCTGATTACCACTGACATTGATAAATATCCGTTGGCGCTTCGGGCTTACCGCGACCAACTCGAAGGGCGTTCGATGCTGGTTTGTCGCGCCGATGTTTTCCCCATCGAATGCGTAGCGCGCGGTTATCTTTCAGGCTCTGGCTGGAAAGAGTACAAAGAGACAGGCGAAGTATGCGGCATAAAATTACCCGCAGGACTACGAGAATCGGATAAGCTGCCCGAAGTAATTTTTACACCCGCTACAAAAGCCGAAAGCGGTCACGACATCAACATCAGCGAAAGCAAAATGACGCGTCATGTCGGACTGGAGGCTACCAAAAAACTTAAAGAATTGACCTTGAAAATTTATGCAAGCGCCGCCGATTATGCGCTGGAGCGCGGCATTATCATTGCCGATACAAAATTCGAGTTCGGCGTCAAAGATGGCGAAATGATTTTAGTTGACGAAGCCTTAACCCCAGATTCATCGCGCTTCTGGCCTGAAGACAGCTATGAACCGGGACAGGCCCAACCGTCGTTTGATAAACAATTTTTGCGCGATTATCTGGAGACTCTGGATTGGAACAAACAACCGCCAAGCCCTGAATTACCAGAAGGTGTTATCAAACGAACGAGTGAAAAATATCTTGAGGCTTACAATCTTTTGACAGGGGAAACCAATTTTAGATTTTAGATTTTGGATTTCGGCTTGGCGGATTCATTGCCCATTCGTTAATCTAAAATCCAAAATCTAAAATCCAAAATCC
>JANMSG010000403.1:0-4228 GCA_031389065.1 Acidobacteriota bacterium
TGCTTCCGTCGAAAAACGCTTCATAGGCTGCGACACAGCGTACAATTCGCACCAGGTATGGGCAAAGCGGCGCGGCAAATAATCGCTTAATAAATTGGCAAGATGGGTTTCGGTTCTGTGATGGGCAATTAAAATCTCGCGCGCATCAATATCAGGCAAAAGGTTAATCGAAATTGTGTCGCTGCTTTGCCAATAGGAAGAGATTTGCAAAATGGCGGGACCGCTCAGACCGCGATGCGTAAGCAAAATGTTTTCCCTGAACACCGCTTCGTTGCAACCAACGAGCGCGTCAACAGAGATGCCGCTCAAATCCTTCAACTCCTCAAGCTTTTTCGCATTGAAAGTGAAAGGTACAAGCGCGGGCTTGGTCTCTTGAATAGGCAAGCCGAATTGTTTTGCTAAACAATAACCAAAATCTGTCGCGCCGATTTGCGGAATCGAAAGCCCGCCGGTTGCGACGACAAGGGATTCGCTTTCAAAACTGCCTAGACTTGTTTCGACCAGGAATGACGCGCCTTTTTCAACTTTATGAATCGAACAATTGACACGAATTTCAACGCCCGCAGCAAGGCATTCCGTCAAAAGCAGATTGATGATTTGGCTTGAGCTTTGGTCGCAGAACAATTGCCCGAGTTTCTTTTCGTGATAAGCGATGCGATGTTTTTCAACCAGTGCTATGAAGTCTTTAGGCGTGTAACGAGCGAGCGCAGATTTGCAAAAATGCGGATTCGATGAAATGAAGTTTTGTGGACTCGTATAAATGTTTGTGAAGTTGCAACGCCCGCCGCCTGAAATTTCTATCTTCTTACAGACGCGGGAAGCGCGTTCCATGACTAAAACTTTGCGCCCACGCTTCCCTGCCTCAATGGCGCAAAATAGTCCAGCCGCGCCGCCGCCGATGATAATTACATCTTTCGTTTGGTCCAGAGATTTAACCTTCCAGCAAAAACGTAAACCACAAAGGGCAAGAAGAACACAAAGAAATTTTATTAAAAGGCTCCAGACTTCGCAAAAATCTAAGCTCTATTTTTTCATCTTCGTGTGCTTCGTGATTTGATGTTCTTAGGACTTCCGCAAGAAATGTACAGGTAACTGCCCCGGTCTGCTGCCGTCTGGGTTCGCAAGTCGTTTGGTGCCCTCCAAAATCTGCGTCGAGCAAATTAGCCGCAGGTTGGACAACCTACGGTACCTCACCCGCGTAAGTTCTAACTCTATCATCCGGTCACGAAAATATCCGGGTAGAAATTGCCGTGAAACCCTAGCGGGTAATGGCTCTGTGTCCAGATACGCGCTACGAAATCCATAGTCTGCGCGTCGCGTATCTCAAGGAAATTTTTATCTTGGCTGCCGTCATAACCTTGCATTAATATCCAGCCGCGTTCTTCGCTGTCTTTCGTCGGATGCGGCACAAAGACAGGTTCGCCCAACACACGACCTTTTCCCGCATCTATGCGCTTGCTATCGCCTTTGCTCAAATCGTGGCGCACAACTTGTGTCATGGCGAACTGGTCTTCTTTGTTGGTCGCTTGAAGGGTGTAAAGGTAACGCGCATTGGTTCCTGCGCGGCGACTATCAAAGCGCGGAAACTCTACGGCGGTCTCTGTCTCCGTACGACTTTCCACAGTGCCTTTCGTTGGGTCAAGCACAAGGCGCGTCAATCTTGTTTCCGTCTGTTTCGGCAGGCTGTCTTTATCCCAGGCATAAAGCACCTCAAGAACTGTTCCGTCGGGACTTAGCACCGAATCAATAACGATTTTGCCATCGCGCTCGAAAGCGTTGCCGTGATGAAAGACCATGTTCGCGCTTTGTTCGATAGTCACAGGAGCGCCCTTGCCATCCTTTCGCAAAATGACGATTCTCGTCGGCTCTTTTTCAGCATACTGTAAAGCGTCAGCAGGAGTTCCTTTGCCCGTCAAAAGAATATTGAGCCTGTAGCTGACAGGAGGAATCACGAAGATAATGTGGTCTTTTGATAACATCATATCGTGAATCATGTAGTAGCCTTTTTGTGGCAGCGCATAAAGCTGTGTGAGTTTTCCGTCCTCCTCCATTCGATATACGGTCAAAGCCATGCTCGGTCCCTGCTTGACGCCGAAGCAATAGCCCAAGCCTGTCGCCGGGTCGAATTTCGGATGCGCTGTAAAACTCATATCCGGTGCCAGCGTGCCGTAAAAATCCCAGCGTTTTTGAAAGCCAAGCGTCTGCGGGTCAATTGCAGTCGGATGACTGCCTTCAGATAAACCAAGCAGGCGATTGTCCCAATGAATGACGTTGACGCTGGGCTGATTCTTGCCACCTTTTGCCGTAGGGTTCCAATCCGCAGGGCGTGGTGGAGCCATCGTGCCGAATTCGTTGTAGAGCATTCGATTCAGTTTGCTCTCTTAAAGGCGTTGCGGCGTGTCAAGAAACTTTCCTTTCAAAAAAACTTTGCCATCACGAAAACTGTAAGCAGAAGTGAAAGCATCGCCGTCAAACAGATGCTTCAACATTACGCCGTGACTATCTTTTTGACCGGGCGCTATGCGATAGAGCGTGCCGTTTAATTCTTTCGGCACCTTGCCTTCGATTTTCGTGAGCGACCAAGCGCCTTCCGCGCCAGCCGTTCGATAGGCAAGCCAACTGAGCCGTTTCGGAGTATCGGCAAAAACGCTAGCCAGAGCATGTGGCTCGATTAAGCCTAAAGTTCCGGCTGCGCCAAGCAGTTGCGCGAAACGCCTGCGCGTCATTCCTAAAGTTTCCTTGGTTGAAGATTGATTTTTCGCGTTATGCGACGAACGAATAGCTTTCATAACAACTCTTCTCCTGGTTGGGTGTTGATATTTATGAGAACTTTTTATCGCTGCTCTTTACGTGATGAATTATAGCTTTGTTGCTTGAAAATTTATAACAAGAATCAAATGATAGAAAACCTCGAAGCAATAGCAGCCCAAGCTATCGCAGCATATTCTTCCGAGTCATTATTCAATACTTTGTTGATATATGCCTTTGCTTCTTCACTCAAAGGTTGAGGCGGCTCGGCGTTAGCAAGAAAGTAGATGTACTTCAAATCCAGATAACGCTTCAATCTATACTCATTCAGTTCATCTCTATCCAAGCCAAATATTTCTATTGTGGCTTTACCTTTTGGCTTATTATCAATTGCATAAGGAACCTCTTTTCGGAAAGAGATAAATTTCTGAGGATTGTCTTTGGCAGGGTCAATAAGCAATGAATCTTCGAGATTTATCTTGCCTTTATGTGATTTTGCTCTTTTGTTTGGGTCAGAGAGCGGAAAAAGATTTTTCTTGAACTTTTGATTGCAAAGTTGACACGACGCAAAAAGATTCGCCCACTCGTAGGCAAGCCAATAATAGCCGGGCTTTTGCAGTTTGTCTTTTGAACGCTGTTTGTAGCCTGCCTTTGGTCGAAAATGCTCGACATCTCCAAAAGCTATGTGTGTGAATTTAGATTCACAGGCAAAGCATTTACCGAATTGCGCCGCAATGAGTGCAGCTTTGACAGATTTATGCGCATAGATTTTGCTTGCAAACTTGAAATCAATTTTGCCAATGTCGTAATCATTGCAATGCTCAAGACATTTAGCTTTTCCTTCGTTTGCCAGAACTGACGGAGCTTTTCTCGGTTTCTTTATGCGAATCATTGAACGACCATTTATTTTGTTTTTTTAACTCTTCGGCAGCGCGACGGATGATGTCCATGGCTTCGATATCTTGAGGCGTTTCACCTGTAGGTAATTCCCCAATGCGTTCTTCAATTTCACGTAATCGCTCTTTGTCTTTATTCGTGAGTTTAGCTTTAGCAAGAAGCTTTCTTCTGTCAGCAATATCTTTTTCGTATTGCGGCGGACGGGCGCTTTCAAGCCCGAACAATTCACTGGTGAGAATCTGGTCAACGCGCCAGCCTTTGATAGTTTGCGGGTCATTATCAATGACAACGTGATCGCCTTCACGTCTGAGCAAAACTATATTTGCATCCGTTGCGGCTTGAACAACAAGCGGACTGTGTGCTGTTGCAATGAATTGTGTGTTCGGGAAAATGTCACTGAGGCGACTCATCAATTCACGCTGCATCTTTGGATGAAGATGCAAATCAATCTCATCAACCAAAACTACGGCAGGTTGTTTCAAAGGTTCAGTTTCATCAGGATAAGTCTCAAACATTCTTCTGGCAAAATCCACCATCCATGCGATTAGAGTTCTGTATCCCAAACTCAAATCTTTAATAGAAA
>JANMSG010000410.1:0-2465 GCA_031389065.1 Acidobacteriota bacterium
CGTGACACCTCTGGCTACCTTCTCACTTCGCCTCCGGCGCATCTTTGGAATTTCAAAACACATTCTAAAATGGCTCTATACTTTTCACTGTCAGACAGGAGATTCAATATGCGAATTTGTCTTCTTATATTTTTCGCCTTCTTTATTTTTCACGTCAGCGCAGTTGATGCGACGCACCTGCAAGACCAGACGACACCTCCTCAATCATCTGCATTGCCTTACGGGAAATTGATAAAAATTTCGCCTGAACCGGGCAAAGGCTTTCATTGGGCGTATTTTTTATATCTACCAAAATCGTTGTCTGAATCATCTTTGCAAGGCGAGAGCAACTATCTTTTTGTCGCTCCCAATAATACAGGAAGCACGGATGACAACATCCAAACTCATGAGGATGCGGCCAGAAGGAAGATGATCGGTCTTGGGTCATTTGCAGAAAACTTGCGCACCCCTGTGTTGCAGCCCATCTTTCCGCGCCCCAAACAGGATTGGAAAAATTATACGCACGCGCTCGACAGAGATACCTTGCTGCTGGAAAACGCCGACCTCAAACGTCTAGACCTGCAATTGATGGCGATGATTGATGACGCAAGTGCGCGCTTGAAAGCTCACAAAATTTCCGTTGATCGCAGAGTCTTGATGTATGGTTTTTCGGCTGCAGGGATGTTTACGAATCGCTTTGCCGTGTTACACCCTGAGAGAATCTTTGCCGCAGCGATTGGCTCACCGGGCGGCTGGGCTATCGCGCCAGTTAAGAAATATAACAATCAGATGCTACGCTATCCGCTAGGCGTAGGCGATTTGAGTGAGGTTTTGAAAAAGTTTTCCTTCAACTCTCGCGCCTTCAAAGCGCTGCGTTTGTACTTTTTTCTCGGTGACAAGGATACCAACGATTCACTCAAATTTCGCGATGGCTACGAAAAAGAGGACGAAGAATTTGTTGTTAAAAATTTCGGCAGTACTCTGGTGGAGCGTTGGATGATTTCAGAAAAACTTTATCAGGAAAGCGGTTGTCGCAATTGCCAGTTTGTTCTCTACAAAGAGACCGGGCACCAGGTGACCAATCAGATGGTCAATGACATTACCGCTTTTTTTAGTCAGGCGATGAAACCGCAAAAATGAAAGCAGAGCGTTTTTTGCAAGCCTATTGAAAGGATTGAACATGAGTTTGAATTTGAATGACAGACCACAGAATGTTTCGAGCATTTATTACACATCGCCAACCTACACGGAAGCTGTCAATGACGCGCAATTTGTGCGAACTTTTGGCATCATTGCTTTGATCGGTTCGACGCTCATCTTTTTAGGCGGCGCTGTAGCAATTGGCGTAGGTCTGGCGGTGATTGGCTTTGGAAAGACGCTCTATCATCGCATTCTTGGCGGCACGGTCATCGCGCTGACGATTGCAGGTTTCTTGCTTCCCCCTTTAGGTTTTCTTGCGCCAATCATTTTATGTTTAGGCGTGGGCTACAAAGGGATTCAGGTTTTAGGCGTGCTGGCAAAAGAGGGCAAGGGCGATCCGGATTGGCAAGAGACCAAAAAGCGTGCAATTGTTGGAATCAGTTTGTGCGGAGTTGGTATAGTAGTTGCCTCTTTCTGGATGACATCATTTTTAGTAAGTTTGTTTGTCAGATCATAAATGAAGCAGTAGTCACAGCAAAAAATAAAAGGCGAAACAAAGGTAGAGAAAATCAATGGCTGAAGCAGACAAATCAAAAAAGAAAGCACCGGGCGCGTTCAAACGTTGGCTACTAAAAGGCTATTTGAAAGAGCCTCAACAAGAAGGTCCACATGCAGACTCACAACAACATCATGAACACTCCTGGTTCAAGGTGATGTGTCTGACGGGTGTTGATTATTTCTCAACCCTCGGTTATCAACCCGGCATCGCATTCTTAGCGGCGGGCGCGCTTTCTCCTGTGGCAACTCTGATACTTGTGTTGCTAACCCTGTTCGGTGCGTTGCCAATTTATAATCGCGTAGCCCAGGCAAGCCCGAATGGTGAAGGTTCTATTTCAATGCTCGAAAGCGCTCTGGCACGTTGGAGCAGCAAAACTCTGGTGCTGATTTTGCTCGGCTTTGTCGCAACGGACTTCATCATCACCATGACGCTTTCAGCGGCTGACGCGACGGCGCACATTGTCGAAAACCCTTTCGTTCCGCACTACCTGCATCATGAGGTCTATATCACGCTGGCGCTTCTGGCTCTGCTTTCCGCCGTCTTTTTGAAAGGCTTCAAAGAAGCAATTGGCATAGCGGTTGTGCTGGTCATTGTTTATCTGGCTTTGAATGTGATTGTTGTCGGTTTTGGTTTTTATGAACTGGCGATGCACCCCGAAAAGTTGCCCGAATGGAAGACCGCCTTGTTTACCGGTCACGGTAGTCCCACCATGATGATAGCCGCCGCGCTGCTGGTTTTTCCGAAACTCGCGCTCGGTCTTTCAGGCTTTGAAACAGGCGTTGCGGTG
>JANMSG010000453.1:0-3287 GCA_031389065.1 Acidobacteriota bacterium
CATCTGTTTTCATCGGTTGCTCCTACTACATCACCTTGTCGCTGATTGGCAACGCTTTCTTGATTTACTGGCGGAATTGTTGCCGCGCTTCGATTGTCGCTTTTAGTGCTTTCGTCGCGTGGGGCAACACTCGGCTCATCTTCAATGCTCGTTCTTGCGGTCTCAAGTATCTGTTGGATTTGGTCGTCGGAGAGATTGTGGCTGTATCGGGCAAGTTCTTCAAATCGTTTGACATTCTTATCTGTCGCTCCTTGTTCTAGCAGTTTATCATAAGCATCAAGAAAATCATCAGCAGAATTGCGTTTGTTTGCCCTGTGACCGATTGGGAGTACTAAGACTAGCCGAAGTAACCACCCGCTTGAAATCGGCGGAAATGCGGCTCACGGCAAGGCTATTACCACATGATTCTATTCCTTTGAGATTGTAAGTTTATTCTTTGAATCACCGTCCTGTTTAGAGATATGATTCTGCCGCTTTCTCCAAAGCTAAACTATTGGCAGTTCATATCGCTTTTGTTAACCCGACAAAGGAGTAGAGAGAGATGTGACCAAAACGAGACAGCAAGGGACTCAAAGCATCACCCGAAGATACTGATGACGCCAATAAGAAATCGGAACTTTTCTCTGTATATGGAACATTAGTTCAGCTTGCGACGCATGGCCAAGAGAACAAGTGGTGGATGCTATACATCTTCTTGACCTTTAATAGCATTCTTCTCCTGAGCTGCGCCGCCTTGTGAGGTGGTCCTGTTTTCGCGGACACCAGTCTCACTTAACTTTTATCCTTTCTGTTGATTTTTTTGTCAACGCCTCTTGCTGCTTGGCGTAATACTTTTGCTCATATTCGACGGGGCTGAGGTAGCCCAGCGCCGAATGCCTTCTCACTCGATTGTAGTAGTTTTCGATGTAATCGAAGCTCTCCAGTCGCGCTTCTTCCACATCAGCAAATGCGCCGCCTTCCAACAACTCTGCTTTGTACCTCGAAAACAGGCTCTCGGCATAGGCATTGTCATAGGTCTCGCCCGCTCGACTCATCGATTGCCGATACCCTCGACTTTGCAATAAGTGCCGCAATTGGTTGGACGCATATTGACCGCCGCGATCCGAATGCACGATCAAACCCTCTCCCGGCTGTCGTCTGAGGATGACTTTTTTCATGGCTTCGGTCACCACCTTCTCTTCGAGCGTCTCTTCGACTTGCCAACCGACAATCATTCGCGAAAACAAATCTTCCCAGGTCGCCAGATAAACAAAGCCATCGCTTTGTAATGGTAAATAGGTGATGTCGCCGACGATCACCTCATTGGGATTAGCGGGCGGCAACTGGCGATCCGTTAACAGATTTGCACTCATCCTCAGCAAATGCCGTGAATTTGTGGTTTGCGGCACAAACGATTTGCCGGTCAGAGCCCTCAGTTGGGCATCGTTCATCAAGCGCCGAACCTTGTGTCGTCCGATGATTGTTCCTTCGGCAAGCAGTTCGGCGTGAATGCGCCGGCTGCCGTAGCGCCGCCGATGTCGCCAAAAGACTTCCTTGACAGCTTTTGCCAGGGGCTCGGCGGGCGCGTCGTTTGCCGTTTTCAAATAGCTGTAGAACCCGCTTTTACTAACTTTCAAGACCCGACACAAAGCAGAAACCGTAAAAGTTTTCGCTTGCTCTTCGATGAACTGAAAAATCTGCTTCAGGTCTGTCGGCTGAAAATGCTCAAGGCTTTTTTTAAGATGTCACGTTCGGTTTCTGTCTGTTTGAGTTTGGCTTTGAGTAGCAGAATCTCTTTTTCAAGAGTCGAACCGTTTCGAGTTTTGTGAGATTTCCATTTATGAAGAAGCCCTTCACTGATGCCCAGATGTTGAGCGGTCGAACGAACCGATTGACCATTTTCAATCATCTTGAGAGCTTGCAGTTTGAAATCATCATCATATTTGCGACGAACCAGTTTTGCTTTTTGTGCTTTCATAATCTTTCATTTTTAAGCAATACTCGTGTCCGTCAAATTAGGACCACCTCAAACTGCTGGGGGCGTTCTCAGGTTTATTATCCGAGTTATACAACGAGCATTCCCAGATTGGTTCTAAGAGCTCAATACACCTAGCTCATAAGCCGTCTAACAAGCGCACGAAGCGGGGGCAGCGAAGCATTATGGAACCTAAAACTCAACTGTAAAATGATTTGATTTCGGGAAAACAAAGAAAGCCAACCCTCCATAACCGTCTCTCTCAGCATTTTATACTCAGCAGCTTTTTAGGCGTTCTGCAAGTGAGAGTCCTGTAGAATAAAAGTCTTCCTTTCGATGGGGAATACATTATATGGATGATAAACACCGATGTACTACAATTAGTTGTAGATTAGAAGATATGCTGTGCTATAATAGAAGTTAGCTAAGCTCACATAGATGAGTGTGCGATAAAGGGCAAATAACCCTTTATGTCTTTGGTATACTCCCATTTTGTCGTGGCTGGGGTAGCTCGATGAATAGCAAAGCGAGACCAGCTAAAACCGTTGTGTCTAGGGTAATTCCTCTATTTCAGTTCTGTTATCTTTGTTTTACGCGGGCTAAAACCTCTTGCCCTCCTCACTTTCCAGTGATAGACTTCCGCCGCTTTAATTACATTTCAAAGGTTGCGCTTTCAAAATCAGATATGTCAAACTTGAGGTTTCCTCGCAACTCGCTTAAGCGCTGTTGTCAGACTAGAGAAGAGCCATATTGCTGCTCATTAATAGGTAACCGGGTTCTATTTGCGTTTTTGGCGAGTATGATGCACTGGATGCCAGTATTTGCTGTCTCAACCTGGCTGAGTTCGTATGTGGGTATGGACTCAAGCCGTTTTAGAAATCAAGAGAGATGATTATGAATGACTACCAAAAGCCAATCAACGAGGAAAGCGTTTCGGCTGAGGGTACATCCCCGCTTGATGCAGAGACTCGTCAACGCTATGAAGCGGCTCGGATGGAGTTGAGGCATAAGTTAAAACCGCACGTTGAAGAAATTGAGGATTCTGAGCGATTGAGTACCGATGACTTTTCGATCTGCATCAATACCCAGGATCGTTAAACCTCAGTTTCATATTACTGAGTAAGACAACTATTATTAAGACAAGAAACCCCTGTCTTGAAACGGCACGTAGTACGCTAAGGAGTGCGTGTAGAAGATGAGATATGCCTTATCCGGTCAGTACAGTTGATTCCACTCAATATGCAAAATTCACATCTTGAGTTCTATACCTTTGGGGAAAAGTTCCTAGTTTATCTACTGGAATTAAGCGAGCCACCATTTGGTGGTGATCGCG
>JANMSG010000461.1:0-3851 GCA_031389065.1 Acidobacteriota bacterium
GACCGATTTTTTGATGCCAGAAAGAAGTGGTTCGCAGTCCTGCCGTCGCATCATCTATCGCTTCATTGACGACATCCCAAGACCAGATTCTACCTTTATAACGCCCGACAAAAGTGTGTATATGTTCGCGTAAAATTTCTATTACTTCATCACGCGTGAAATTGCCGTTGGTTAGCCAACCGGGAAGTTGATTGTGCCAGACAAGCGTGTGACCGCGCACTCTCATGCGATTTGCCTCTGCAAAATTGACCAATGCGTCTGTGTCACTGAAATTGAACGTCGTTCTTGAAGGGCGCACAGCATCCCACTTAAAAGCATTTTCACCAACGATGACATTGAATTCGCGCCGCAGCGTTTCATAATAGGCAGACTCATTTCTGAAAGGCGTCATCGCCACGGCTGCACCGATGAAAAAACCGCGTTGGTCGGCTGAAACGCGCAACGGCTGTGTCTGAGCTATGCCAATGTTGCACTGCAACAGAAATAAGAAAACCGTTAGAAAGTTGTTTCGTGGCCTTTTGAACGTTTTCATCATCTCTATTGCACTCCTACGTCTTATCTGAAACTACTCGCAGACTATTATATCGTAATCACCCGCAACATAATCTGCCTACTTGTCGAAACCAGGAGCTTGCGCTTGTGCAAAGCTGTTTGTACAAAGTGATAAGAGCGCTACGAGAAGTGAAAAAACATAAGCTCTTCGGATCATAACTTCTCTACAAACCCCTCTTTCCTGTTTGAACCAGATTCCTTTTGGCATACCTCTCGCAAAACCTATTCGAATAGAGTTCAGAATGCCGATGTTATCACAAAAAATCGGCGCTCCTGAGTTGAATCTCAAGTAGTGAGGGGAAAATGAGTCTGAAAATATGAGGTGTACTTTTGAATGTTTGCTTCACCGCAGAGAACACCAAGTTTCGCTGAGAAATTTAGAAATTCCTGCGAAACTTCACGTCCTGTTCGCCTCTGCGGTGAAGCAATCTTTATAAGCACAACCCTTATTTTTAGTCTACCAAAAAACTGATCTCTGCTTCTACTCATCATCAAAAGAGAAGAGTGACCCAGGAAATCTGGGGCACTCTTCTTCCAGTGAGTTTAGAAGGACAGGCGGGCGCTAAGGCGGATATTACGCTCACCCGTACCGACAGTCGAAGTGATAAAGCCGAACGTGGCAGCATTCGATATATCGCCTCCGGGGTTACTGAAATTGGGATGGTTCAGCGCATTCAATGCCTCGCCGCGCAACTGGAACTTGATGCGCTCGGTCAGCGAAAAGGTGCGAAACAGGCTAAAGTCAATGTTAAAGAAACCTGGTCCTCGAAGATTGTTTCTGCCTGCGTTACCGAAGCGCTGTGGCAGCACCACCGGGCAGTTGGGACCAACTACGGTACAGATATTGACCGGCGCGTAGGCGGTGGTGTCGAAGTAGCGATAGCCTGGAGCCGTTGGTGCAGTGGGCCCACCGACGGGGTTGCCTTTCAAGTTGTCGCCAAAGATCTCCACCATAGGTTTGATCTGGTCGGGATACTGCCCACTGCCTGCCGCATTCAAGTTTCCAGCATTCCCTTGAATGATACTAAACGGCGCACCGCTCGTGATGCTCAGGATGCCATTGACCTGCCAGCCGCCCAACAGATAACTACTGAAGCCGTCGTTGAGCCATCTCTTACCTTGGCCAAAGGGCAGGTCATAGACCGCATACCCCTGAAAATTATGAGTTCGGTCATAACCTGCAGGACCTCGGTTGCGTTCCCCCTCCGGCATATATTGAATTCTCGGATTGGCGTCGTTATCCGCATAATTGATTGCCTTTGACCAGGTATAGGAAGCGCCGACTATTGAACTGCCTAAACGCCCCCTGATGCCTGACTGCAAGGAATTGTAGGTCGTGGTCTTGTACGGCAATATCTCATTGATGTCAGCGGTTATCCCGAATTGGGGGAACAATGCGCGTCCGGCGTTACCCGTGCCGGGTGCGCCAGCGTTAATGTTGATGAATCCCATCTGCCCGACTGCCCGCGTACCGACATAACCGAGATGTCCGGTAAACTGCTTGGTCAACTCACGTTCGACAATCAGGTTGAAAGAATGAATCTCCTTGCGCCTGGGGTCTCCTGGATAGGTGGTAGTCCCTGTGTTTGACGGCAACTTGAGAATACCTTTCGAGAGATCTGGCGGTGTGCTGGTGTTAATCAACCCATTACGCAGCGTGGTAACAGGGATGAAAGCGTTTTGCGCGCCGTTAAAGACGATGGCTGGCATTGCCCAGGCGTTGACAATCGGATAGGCATTGCGAAAATCAATAAAAGGTCGGGGGTCAGCGGATTGACCGTAGCCGCCGCGCAGCACCGTCTTTTCGGCGAAGCGATAGGCGAAACCGATGCGCGGTAAAAACTGCCCCACACCTGATTTGGCTCCTGTGTCTCTTGGCACACCCTCCAGACCGCCAGTAATGACATTGCCGGTTTCCGGATCAAAGCGGTTAATCCCCGTATTATCTTTATCGGGGAAGGGATAGCGCTCCCAACGTAAACCGTAGGTTAGCGTCAGGCTGCGGTGAATCTGCCAATGGTCACGAGCATATAGAGCATATGACTTCATACGCAATGAGTTTGGATTTCTGAGTTGATCTACTTTGCCTGCGGTGATGGGCAAGCCGAGCAGAAAGTCTGCCCAACTGTTGAACCGTGTATCTGCCGGTATAGGTCCGTTCTGTAGCCTCGTCACATTACCGTTGAAGGTGAAAGTGCCGCGCACCGTCTGGAAAGTTCCGCCTTGCGGTTGGAAGTGATTGAGATGCTGATTTTGAAAATCCACGCCGAACCGTAGTCCATGCGCTCCCTTCGCCCAAGAGAGATTCGCTGTCGAAACGAACTGGTTATCGCGGAAGAGAAAAGGATTGCCGGTGTTGTCGTTGCCTATGTTCGTCCAGCCGCCGATTTGAAATGCCGGCAGACCCCCCTGCAAACGATCCGGACCGTTGGTTCCGGGGATTTTCAAGACATCCAGACCGAGGTTCGAGCCTATGTCAAAGGCTTCGGCACCAAGTCTTTGGCGAGTGTAGCCGAAGACTGCATCGAGAAGGAGAGTCGGGCTAAACGTATAGGTACCACCCACCCCTGCAACTTGAGTACGACTGGGAGCCGTGCCTAATTGCCCGCCATTGAGAGCAGGTCCGCTAGCCTCACCGAAAATTGGCGGTTCGATAATGTTGGTAGGCGAAAAACTGTAACGTCCCCAGAGCGAGAGCTTTTCGCTATGAATGTAGTTGACTTTGCCATCTATGTTGTTGCGGTTAAACAGAGCGACACCGTTCGCAACGAAATTATTCACGAAACCAGCCCCTGTAGGATTTGGCAGACGATTCAGGAGTTCGATTGCCGCTATATCAATACGATTTCCCGGAATCCTGTTATTCGGAAAGGGCGTGCGTAACGCAGGGTTGGCGTTGGACGCAGGATCATAGATCGTTGCGCCGCCTTGTGCGATAGTTGGGAAGGTGACACCCCCTGTAGCGTCAGGCCGCAGACTTGGCGGTGCCACACTAACTATGTTGGTTCTTGAGGTATTGCGCCTGGTGGTGCGCTCCAGATCGGTAAAAAAGAACATCTTGTTTTTGATGATCGGACCGCCCACGGCGTAACCATACTGGACGAGAATGTCTTTCGGATTTTGCGGCGTCGTCTGGAAGAAGTTCCTTGTTCGCAGCTTACTGTTGGTGTCATACACCCAACCAGCACCGTGAAAATCATTCGTCCCAGTCTTGATAGACACATTGATTGCGGCACCGCCAGCCAACCCTTGTTCCGCATCGAAAGAGTTGGTGACAATATTCACCTCTTGAATGGCTT
>JANMSG010000530.1:0-9448 GCA_031389065.1 Acidobacteriota bacterium
TTCACAAGACTCTTTCAACCGGAAATTGGATCGCGGTCGTTCCAGCTTTGATATTCGTCATAACTTCGTCGTCAATTTCACCTATGAGCTGCCCTTCGGTTCTGGTAAGCAATGGGGCAGCCAGTTTAATGGTTGGGCGAATCAATTGGTCGCCGGGTGGCAGCTTTCCGGCATCGGCAGAGTTCACAGCAATGTGCCTTTTACAGCCGTACTCGGTTTTGATAATGCGGGAACACAATCATTGTTGATCTCTGACCGTCCAGATTTAATTGGCGACCCTTACTCAGATGTCTGTCTGAACGGAGCCAGAGTCGGGACCGTAGAATGTTGGTTCAATCCAAGCGCCTTTGGGGTTCCGGCTCCAGGCAAATTCGGCAATGCAGGGCGCAACATTTTGCGTGGCCCGGATTTCAAGAACCTTGATCTATCGCTTTTGAAGAGGTTCAGTTTCAGCGGTGATAAAGAAATCGAGTTTCGTGTGGAGGTCTTCAACCTGGCCAATCATCCCAATTTTTCTGTACCGACCAATACTCGCAGGTCAGCAATTGGCGGCGGCAATGGTGATGTGGTATATGTGGGTAGGGATGCTGCGGGGCGAGGGATTGCCTCAGGAAATGCGGGCAGGATTTTCAATACCGTCAACGCTTCGCGTCAGATACAGCTTGCTCTTCGGTTCGTTTTTTAACCCGGGAATACTCCTTTGCTGTAGCGGCTTGTCTTCAGGAGACTATTGAATGGAATTTACCAATCCATCTTCCAGCGAGCGCAAATCACTTTGGTCGCGCCTTACTAAGGGCGACTGCATCAGACTCCTTCGGCGAGTTTGGCAGTGGTTAACGCTAGTCCACAGTGATGATCCGGTGCGTTATGCGCTAAATCGTGGGTTTGCCTCTGTGATAATAGGGATGATCTTGCTAGGCATCCCTCTATCAATAGTGCTGGTGACGACCGGAGAATTCTCCCTTCTTCTGGGTTTGATATTATTGCCATGCTGCATCATCTCCTGGTGGGTTAACCGAAGCGGAACAACTCTTGGGGTGACACTCTATGTAGGCTTGAGTGTGATCGCTACGATCCTGGCAGGGCCTTCCGAATACATAGACGCCCACACTCCGGTTCCTCTAGTATTAATCATTCCGATTGTCTTTGCCACGTTGTTTATTCGCCCGAAGGCTGGACTGTGGACATTCCTTTTACTGGTGACCCTTTTAGGAATACGGCTGGCAATGTCAAATGTGCCGAGGGAATATGCCCTGCGCTTTATGTCAATTGGAACCTTGAATCTGGCAATGATCACTACATTAATGATGGTCGGCGTTTCCATGTTCCTGCGTGCCTTGCGTTCTTCGATTGCTGCCAACGAAGCCTTACACAGGCTCAATGACGAACTGGAGCAACGTGTTTCCGAGCGTACCGCTGTATTAACCGAACGCACGGAACAACTGGAAGATCAGGCTCTTAAACTGACACAGGCAACAGAAGCCGCAGAAGCCGCCAACCAGGCGAAAAGCATCTTCCTCGCCAATATGAGTCATGAATTGCGCACCCCTCTCAATAGCATTCTGGGCTTTACTCGTCTGGTGGCCAATAAACAGCTCCTCCCCCAGGAAACCCTGGATGATCTTGGTATTGTCTTGCGCAGCGGAGAACATCTCCATACCTTGATTAACCAAGTCCTGGACCTCTCCAGGATCGAGGCCGGACACATCACGCTTACCGAAACCGATTTTGATCTCCATCGTCTGATGGACGAGTTGGTAGACATGTTCGCGGTCACGGCGCAAGACAAAGACCTATTTCTGGACTTTGAACGCGCTACAGATGTTCCGCGTTTTGTCCGGGCTGACCAGGTCAAATTGCGTCAGGTGCTGATCAACCTCTTGAGCAATGCGATTAAGTTCACAGCCAATGGTCGTGTGACGCTGTGTGTAAGCCAACTGCCTAAAACTGAGGAGAGCGCCACAAACCGTCGTCTGTTGATAGCGGTCAAAGATACCGGTCCCGGCATCGCTACTGAGGAGTTGAACACCTTGTTTGGTCCCTTCGTGCAGGCCGAAGCCGGTCGAAGGGCGAAGGAAGGCAGCGGTCTGGGTCTGGCTATCAGTCGCAGTTTCGTCCGCCTTATGGGAGGCGAAATTGGGCTGGACAGCCATATCGGTCAGGGAACAACTATCAGCTTCGACATTCCTGTGAGAGTGGTTGAAGCAGGCGTAGTGGCTCTGCCGACCGACGACTTGAATCGCTGTGTGGTGGCGCTGGCTCCTGGGCAGCCCCGCTATCGTATACTGGTGGCCGATGATCTGCGCATCATTCGCCACCTCGTTGTGCGCTTGCTGGTTCCTTTGGGCTTTGAATTACGTGAAGCGGTTGATGGAAAGGAAGCGATAGAGATATATGAGCAATGGCAACCTCATCTGATCTTCATGGATATGCGCATGCCTGTGATGGATGGCTACGAATCAACCCGCCGTATCAAGGCCTCAGATCGAGGGCAGGCGACCAGGATCATTGCTTTGACAGCGAGCAGTTTTGCAGAGGAGCGCGACGATATACTGGTGGCAGGCTGTGATGACTTATTGCGAAAGCCTTTTCACGAAGCCGATTTGTTTGACTTGATGAACAAACATCTGGGCGTACGCTTCATTTACAGTGGCGAGACCCCAACGGCAGCTTTCGGCGCACCAGCAATAGTCAATGCGGAAGCACTGGCAGCGCTGCCCAGGGAAATGCTGAGGGTGCTCGAACAGGCTCTGCTCCGGCTTGATACAGAGGCCATCAGTTCTGCGATTACTGATATACGCACTCGCGATGCTGGTTCAGGGCATACTCTGGCTACACTGGCTGAAGACTTTCAATACGGCAAAATGTTGCGTTTTATTCAGAGCACAGAAGCGGAAGACTTTGGGGAGGAACCAACATGAGCAAGGAGCAAAAAGGCAGACTCTTGATCGTTGATGATACGCCATCTAATCTTCACCTTCTGATGAATATCCTCAGTAAACAAGGGTATGTCGTATATCCGGCAACCGAAGGCGAGTTGGCTTTGAAGTTTGTCCAAGCCACGCCTCCTGATCTGATCTTGCTTGACATCTTCATGCCAGGAATGGATGGCTATCAAGTTTGCCAACGGCTAAAAGCAGATGAAAACACCCGTGACATTCCTGTCATTTTTATCAGTTCAGCCGATCAAGTGCTCGATAAGGTGAAAGCCTTCGCCATAGGCGGTGTGGATTACATCGTTAAACCATTTCAGACCGAAGAAGTCCTGGCGCGGATTGAAACCCATTTGGCACTGCGGAATTTACAAAAGCACTTGGAGGAAAGAGTTGAGGAGCGAACCGCGAAACTGAGCCAAGCCAATGCCAGATTGACCGAAGAGATTGCCGAGCGCAAGCGTACCGAAGCGGTGTTACGCGAGAGCCAACAGTTGGTGCAAGCCATCATTGATAATTCGACCGCCGTAATCTATGTAAAAGACCTTCAAGGTCGTTTCCTGCTGATCAACCGCCAATTCGAGGAACTGTTTCATATCACCAGAGAAAGGGCTGACGGGAAAACCGACCACGATATCTTCTCAAAGGAACAAGCAGACGCCTTTCGCTCCGTTGACCAGAAAGTACTCGAAGCCGGAATAGCTCTTGAATCAGAGGAATTAGTGACTCAGGATGATGGGCTGCACACCTATATCTCGATCAAGTGTCCGCTCACCGATGCAACGGGGAACCTCTACGCGCTCTGCGGTATCTCTACAGACATCACCGAGCGCAAGAAGGCGGAAGCCTTGCGCTCGGGTCAGAGCCGTATCCTGGAGATGATCGCCACCAGCTCTCCTTTAGCGGACACACTCGAAAGCCTCACTTCGCTCATTGAGTCCCAGTCTGAAGGAATGCTCTGCTCCGTCCTGCTCCTCGATGACACGGGACAGCACTTGCGACACGGCGCGGCACCAAGTCTTCCCGAGTCCTATACGAAAGCCATTGATGGGGTCTCAATCGGGCCGCAGGCTGGTTCGTGCGGCACTGCCGCTTTCCGTGGGCAACCCGTTTTTGTCACCGATATTGAACATGACCCGCTTTGGCAGAACTACAAGGACTTGGCCGCGCAATATGGACTCCGTGCTTGCTGGTCGTCACCGATTATCTCACACGAAGGCATGGTGCTAGGCACGTTTGCCATGTATTACCGTGAGCCGCGAAGTCCGAACCTTTTAGAGATACAACTCATTGACATCGCTTTACACATCGCCGGCATCGCCATCGAGCGTCTATACGCAGAACAAGAGTTGCGCAACAGCGAGGCAAGGTATCGGACATTGGTTGAACATGCCCCGGAAGCACTCGTCGTGCTGGATATGGACACTGGTCTTTTTGTGGATGCTAACGAAAGAGCCTTCCAACTTTTTGGATACTCAAAAGAATCCTTGTTCAAGGTAGGTCCTATTGATTTGAGCCCTCCTAGACAGCCTGATGGCCGTTCTTCCGAGCAGGCGATTCTGGAGAATTTACAAAGAGTATGGAATGGGGAGGCACCCGCCTTTGAATGGACTCACAGAGATGCTACGGGAAAAGACATCCCCTGTGAAATAAGACTTGTACTCCTTCCATCTATGGGTCGTCGGTTAGTCCGCGGCAGCATCATAGATATCACCGAGCGCATAAAGGTTAGTAAAGCTCTGCGAGCCTCTGAAAAGAGATTTGACACAGCCTTTCAGGCAAGTCCAATTCCTCTGAGCATCTCTTCGATGGATGATATGCGTATGGTGGCGGTAAATGAGCATTTCCTGGCTCTCACTGGGTATACCCGCGAAGAAGTGATTGGACGTACGGCGTTGGAACTGAACTTATGGAGTGATTATCAGGACCGGGAAAAAGCGATTCAGTTAATAAAAGAACAAGGAAACGTAAGCAATCTCGAAGGCGACTTCCTGACCAAGAATGGAGAATTACTTACCATGATCTTCTCGATGGAGCTGATTGAAATCGAGGGTCGCGAGTGCCTGTTGGTGGCCGCTAACGATATATCCGAGCGCAAACGCGCCGAACAAGAGTTGCAGAAATCGGCTCACGAAATCAGCGTACTTTACAACCATGCCCCCTGTGGCTATCACGCCCTCGATATGGATGGCACCTTCCTACGCATCAACGACACTGAACTCAACTGGCTCGGCTATAGCCGCGACGAACTCATCGGCAAAATTAACATCTCCCAACTCATCCCCAGCGACTACATCGAGGAGTTCCAGATCAATTTCTCGCGACTCAAACAACAAGGTTCCCTGCACAATCTGGAATTCGAGATGCTTCGCAAAAATGGCTCCACTTTGCCGGTCTTGTTGAACTCCACTGTCATAAAAGATGATGAGGGCAACTTCCAAATGGTCAATTCCACGCTCTTTGACATCACCGACAGAAAGCGCCTCGAAGCGCAGTTTCGACATTCACAAAAGATGGAAGCCGTCGGCAGGCTCGCCGGCGGCATCGCTCACGACTTCAACAATTTGCTGACCGCCATCCTGGGCTACAGCCAACTGGCGCTGCTTCACCTGGATCCGCAAGATCACCTTCACAATCAAATCCAGGAGATCCTCAAAGCCGCCGAACGCGCCGCCTTGCTCACCAGCCAACTGCTCGCTTTCAGCAGAAGGCAGATCCTTCAACCCCAAGTCCTCGATCTCAATTTAGTCATTGACGAGATGGACAATATGCTGCGCCGACTCATTGGTGAGGACATCGAATTACTCATTCGACTGGCTCCCTCCCTGGCTCACGTCAAAGCCGACCCAGGGCAAATCGCTCAGGTCATCATGAATCTGGCGATCAACGCCCGAGACGCCATGCCACTGGGCGGTCAACTCATCATCGAGACCGCTAATGTTGAATTCGATCAACACTATGCCCACAGCCATCTCTCGGTCGTTGAGGGTGCTTACGTGATGTTGGCGGTCAGCGACACCGGTGAAGGCATCGCCGAAGAGCACCAGAGCTACATCTTCGAGCCCTTCTTCACCACCAAGGAGAAAGGCAAAGGCACAGGACTGGGGCTTTCGACGATCTATGGCATCATCGAGCAGAGTGGCGGTTCGATTGAGGTCGCGAGCGAACTGGGCAAAGGCGCGAGCTTCAAGATTTTCCTGCCTCGCGTCAAGGAAGCACTGGCGGTCAGACAAGCCCGCATCTTTACCCTGGATGGCGAGCGTGGCAAGGAGACCATCCTGTTGGTCGAAGATGAAGAGATTGTCAGGAAGTTAGCGAGCCATATCCTTGAGGCAAGCGGTTACACGGTCTTGGAAGCCAGCGATGGCGGGGAGGCGTTGCGCCAAGCCGAGCAGTATCGAGGAGTGATCCATCTGCTGGTGACCGATGTGGTAATGCCACGGATGAATGGGCGGGAGTTGTCGGAGCATTTGTTGCCGATTCGCCCCGAGATGAAGGTGCTCTATATGTCCGGTTACACCGATGATGAGATACTTCATCGGGGGATTTTGGAATCGAGCACGGCATTTATGCAAAAGCCCTTCACGCCGGATCAGTTCTTGGAGAAAATTCGTGACGTCCTCGAGGCAGAGAAACTTCCTTTACCGCTTAAACCGACAAGCTGATGCTAGCCCTCTGGCGCTCAGCTTGATAGTCAGGCCAAGCAGTAAGGCAAAAGAGTAGGCGCTTGGCGTAAAAAGGCAAAAAGCAAAAGGCAAAGCCAATCGCAGTCGCAAGTTTTACTTTATTGAAAAAATTTTGCTTAGGTGCTTAGGAACGTGTAAAAAATAAGTTGTAACGAGTTCCTTTTCAATGTCGCTACGCAACTAAAATACTCATCGTTATAAGTTAAATTTCACCTATTCCTTAGTACTTTAAAAGTTTAGCAATTGAAAGGAGCCGATCTGAGCGAGGCATCAGGAGAATAGAATTACTTGAAAGTAATTTGCCAAAGGAGGGATGGAAATGAAAAGCCAAATCGAGCATCTGCGATCTATGATCTGGATGGTGCTGTTGTATCTCGCGATGTCTCTTCCCAGCTCTGCGGCGGCGCAAGCGGTGACTTCGACCCTCCTTGGTACGGTCAGCGATCCAAGCGGCGGGCGCATCAGCCAAGCCCGCCTGACCCTGACCAATCTGGAAACCGGCATCCACTATTTTGCGACTACCGATGAAGCAGGCAGGTACCGCTTGCAAGGCTTACCGCCAGGGCAGTATCAGATCCGCCTGGAGCGCGAGAAGTTCAAGACCAATATCCGCAAAGGAATCACGCTGACGGTCGCCCAACAGGTGGAAATCAATCTGCAATTGCAGGTCGGAGAGCTTAGTGAAGAGGTCACGACGACCTCACAAGCGCCACTCGTCGAAAGCGTCACCTCGACGGTGAGCGGACTGGTCAACAGTCGGCAGATGAGTGAATTACCGCTCAATGGGCGAGACCTTTTTCAATTGGTTCTTTTACAGGTCGGAGCCAACCCGACACCGAGCGCCGGGGAGAATGAATTTGCTAAAGGCGGGCAGACGAAAGCATCCATCAATGGTATGCGACCAACCTGGAACAATGTCACGATTGATGGCATGGACATCAACAACCCAACCTTCAATTTTACGCCAGGCGGCACCTCAGGATTGCTGCTGGGAGTGGAGGCGATTCGCGAGTTTCGCGTTTTAACACAGACCTATAGCGCCGAATATGGCCGCAATGCCGGCGCCAATATCGAAGCCATTACCAAATCAGGCAGTAACCGGCTTCATGGTTCGCTTTTCGAATTTCATCGCAACGCGGCTTTCGATGCCAAGAACTATTTTGATCTCGCAGACCATCCAATTCCACCATTCACGCGCAACCAGTTTGGCGGCAGCCTGGGAGGACAGATTGCGCGTGACCGTACTTTTTATTTTCTCAGTTATGAAGGACTGCGCGAGCGCCAGGGGGAGACCGCTAATACCACCGTGCCGAATGCCTTGGCGCAACAAGGGCTATTGCCTGGTCGTACAGACCCTGGAGCCTGTACGGTTGCCAACCCCAGCGGTTGCCTGAATATTGGAATAGACGAGCGCATTCGTCCCTTCCTGGAGCTTTATCCACTCCCGAACGGTCAGAACTTCGGTGATGGAACAGGACAGTTCATCAGTTCCGACAAGCGCCATACAGATGAAGACTATTTCATCGTCCGTATGGATCACGCGCTCTCCGGCAATCATTTTCTCTTCGGGCGTTACATCATTGATGACAGCTCGTCGCTGGTGCCTTACCTCAGCACTTTGGTGCCTGGTTTCCCAGGCCAGCAGCAGGGACGCAATCAATACTTCACACTGCAGGATCAGAAGAACATAGGACCGAAAGGGTTCAACGAACTTCGTTTTGGACTCAATCGCACGACGGTGCTTTCTTCAGTCTTGGATAAGCGTCAGCACCTTTCAATTTCGCTTGTGCCGATGCGTCCACCCGGATCAGTAAATGTTACGGGATTGGGAAGCCTCGGCAATAACCCATTTCTTCCGCAGGGCACCTTTTCAAATACCTTTCAGCTACAGGACAAACTCTCATGGACAACCGGCAGGCAAGCGCTGAAATTTGGTGGCGAATTCCGCAGAATCCACGCCAACGGTCCGCTCGATTTTCTTATCAATGGTCTGTACAACTTCCAGGACTTGAGCGTCTTCGGACTGCCTGCAACAACCAATAACCCTGCGCTAGAGTTTTTTCTCAAAGCGCGCCCTTTTATCTATGCGGGCACAGACCCTGTGCTCTCTGATTCCAATCGTGGCTATCGCCAGAGCGCCTTTTACTCTTTTGCTCACGATGACCTGCGGGTTTCCAACAGCTTTATGGTGAATGTCGGACTGCGCTACGAATATTACACAAACCCTGTGGAGGTGAGTGGTCGCATCTCTGCGCTTCGCAACCCCTCGACAGATGCAACACCAACAGTGGGCAAGGTTTTTGAGAGTATGCCAACTACCCTTTTTTCACCGCGCCTGGGCTTTGCCTGGAATCTGTTCGGTGATGGCAAGACTGTGCTGCGCGGCGGGACAGGTGTTTTCCGAGATCAAATTTGGACAGGATTGTATGCCAGCAATCGTTCGCTACCTCCCTTCTACAAAATCGTGCTTGCGGTGCTGCCGCGATTTCTTAATCCACTGCAAGCCGCCACGGTTGGAACGACAACCAGCGTGCTGATGACCTACCGGCCTGATTTTCCGTATACCTTGCAATACAATCTCAACCTCCAGAGAGAGTTGACGCCAAACCTTGTCATCAAGGCCGGATATCTGGGCGCGCGTGGCAACCATTTGACACGCGCTATCGAAGCCAATCCTTTCCTGCCTTCACTGAATCGGCATATCAATCCGAATTTCGGTTCGCTACCGCTCATCGTGACCGACGCGCAATCGTTCTACAATGCGCTGCAACTCAGCGTCGAGAAGCGCTACGCGCAAGGGCTGGCGGTGCAGGCAGCTTATACGTTCTC
>JANMSG010000544.1:0-2645 GCA_031389065.1 Acidobacteriota bacterium
CGGCGCACGGTTGACAGGCGATGCGCGATGACGAAAGTCGTGCGCCCCTGCATCAATTTTTCGAGCGCCTCTTGCACCAGTCTTTCCGACTCAGAATCCAATGAACTCGTCGCTTCATCTAAAATCAAGATCGCAGGGTTCTTAAGCAGTGCGCGGGCGATGGCTACGCGCTGGCGTTGCCCGCCCGAAAGTTTCACGCCGCGTTCGCCTACAATGGTGTCGTAGCCATCGGGAAATTCTTTAATGAAATCGTGAGCGTTTGCCGCCTGCGCCGCCGCTTCGATCTCTTCGTCGCTTGCTTCGAGTCTCCCGTACGCGATGTTTTCGCGAATCGTGCCGCCAAACAAAACGGTCTCTTGCGGAACCATGCCTATGGTCTCGCGCAAATCCTTCAACTTCAAATCGCGTACGTCTTTTGAATCAATCAACACCGCGCCAGACGACACTTCATAAAAACGCGGAATCAATGAAACCAGCGTAGATTTACCAGCGCCCGAAGGACCAACGAGGGCGATAATTTCACCGGCGCGAGCATCAATTGTCACGCCTTTCAAAATTTCCAGAGTGCGCTCGCCTGAGTAGGTGAAACGCACGTCTTCGAGTTGCACGCGACCTTGGGCTTTTTCTAAAGGCCGCGCGTTTTCTCTATCATTGATTTCGGGTTTGGTATCGAGAATTTCAAAGACACGGCGAGTTGCGCCTATCGCCTGTTGAAATTGCGCATAGAGTTCAGCCATTCCGCCAATCGTGAAAGCAACGACGAACGTGTAAAGCACAAACGCGGTTAATTCGCCTGCCGTAAGTTCTCCGGAAATCACCATACGGCTGCCGTACCATAAAATCGCGGCAATGGCGCTGTAAACAACAAAAATAATGAAAGCGATGAAACCTCCCGTCGCAATCGCCCGGCGCATAGCTGTTTGCAAGGCTTCCATGATTTTCGCGCGATAACGATCTTGCTCGAAGCTTTCTCTGGCAAACGATTGCACGATGCGAATCGCCGATAGCGTCTCTTCCAGCACAGAGTTGGCATCCGCTAATTTGTCTTGCACCTCTGTGCTCATACGGCGCACATAGCGACCATAAAAGACGGTGAGCAACACGACGAGAGGCACAATTGCGAGCACCACGGCAGTCAATTTCGGATTGGTGATGGCGATGATGGTGACGCCGCCAACCAAAATCATTGACTGGCGCAAAAGCTCTGTGATGCTGGTTGTGGTTGCCGTTTGAATGACCGTGACATCCGAAGTCACACGCGAAACCAGTTCGCCTGTGCGACGATTATCGAAAAAAGTCAGAGGCAAGCTGATCAGATGTGTGTAAATCTGTGTGCGAATATCCGCAAGTATGCGCTCGCTGACGAAAGCGAAAAGATAAAAGCGAACAAAACCGAAGAGCGCCTGCACGGCAAAGGATGCAAAAATGATAAGCGCGATTTGGTTGAGTTTTGCATAATCGCGATCAATAAACGCCGCATCAATCAAATATTGCACGAGCTTTGGAAACGCCAGACCGATGAGATTGCCTACGATGAGGCTCAAGAGTCCTATGCTTAAACGAACGCCATAAGGTTTTGCATAAACCAACAGCCTCAGTAAATCGCGTGGCGAACCTCGCTCTTTTTTCTTCTCCTTAGAAGTTAATTTTTTGTCATCGCTTTTTTGAAGCAACTTTTTTTTGTTCTTTTCTTCCATCTATTGAGATTATACGGAGTGGAAAGAAAAAGGTAAGCGTCTTATTTGAGAAGGTGATTGCTCAGATTTTCCAGCAATCTTTTATGGCAGGTGGCAGCGATTGAACCGATACTGCCGATGATTTTGTTACGCGGAATCACTGCGAGAAAACCTAGTCGAATCAATGAATCTGCAACTAATCCACTTGATGAGAAATCGCTGTCCTGTTGTTCAATAATTTCATCAAAGCCGACTACCTCTTGTTGTAGTCGTGTGCTGATTCCACAAATCAACGCGTCATTGAAAGGCGGCATCTCCCGCAAAAATAAAGCAGGACGATTTTTGATTTGCCCATCAGCTTGCGGCACAGGCGTGAGGATAATATCAGCCTCTTTCATAGTTTAGATTCTGTTCCTTTATGAGATTTATAGAATATTCCGGCTCATCATCGCGGTATGCCGCCCCAAGCCCTTGTGCTGAGAATTTGAGCCAATCTTGATTTTCGGAATCAGATGATTGAATAATTGTCACTAATAATTTCGTATTCGGCTGAAGTTCAAACGGTTCATCAAGCTGTATTTGTGTACCGTCATAATGAGCGCGTAACGTGATATTTTCCATAGCAATTTACCTCCATCCGAATGTTACCGTTTTCTTCTCATCTCAGCAAAACTTGTCCTTCAAATATATGCCACGCCGTTAGAAAGACCTCTATATCCTGATGTCTGGACACTTTTTGAAAATGTGTTGAAAAGCGCCGAAGGTGCGAAATTCAACAGCCCAGCGCATCGCGCTGGGTCCCAATTCGATGGTTTTTCCAAGCCCTGAAAGGGCGAAATCAGGTGTTTCGCCCTTTCAGGGCTTGAGACTTAACTCGGCGGATTCACCCAGCGCGATGCGCTGGGCTATCGAATAACGCTCTTTCAGAGCTCAATCAATCTGACAAATAAAATGTGTCCAGACATCAGC
>JANMSG010000550.1:0-6032 GCA_031389065.1 Acidobacteriota bacterium
AGCACGGCAGCGACACCGTAAATCCACTCGAAGCGAAATGCTACATAAATGAGCATCCCTGCCAGCGCTGCCAGCGTCACGTAGATGGCTCGATTGCGCAAATCCTCGCCGACCTGCGGGCCGACGACATCTGCGGAAACCACAGACCAGCCGCCAGTGGTAAAATTGGGTCCCATTTTCGCCAAAAAATCGGCGGATACATCCTGAGTTTGAATCTCTTCGAGGCTGTTGATGACACCGTTTCGGTCTGTCTTATATTTGCTGATCGCTTTGGCGGCGGCTGAATAGGCGTTGACATCGCCGTTACCGAGCGGATTGATTCGGATGAGCGCATCTTCTATCTCGCTCGTGCTGGTCAGGTTCAAATCAATCTTTCCCGCATAGAAACGGTTCAACAATGCTGTCTTTACTTTTGCTTCATCGAAGTTGGGGTAGTTGGCAACCGTTAGAGGAATGGCTTGAATTTCGCTGATATCTTGAATGAACCCTTTTTTCTGACCATCGCGGTATGAAATGATCTGGTCGCCCACATGACGATAAGGATGTGCGCCCGCAAATGGCTGATTGTTGATGTTAAACAACTCCCCCTTAACATCAGCCTGCCGCAACTCTTGCTCTATGCCTTCTGCGTCAATGGAGTTGATGTTGGCTTTCCCTGCCGCAACTTCGCCCGCCGGGTTGAGCTTCTGCAGAGCGCGAATAATGGTTCGTTTGTCCTCGTCTACGCGTGGCTCTGGTTGGCCTTGCTCTCGTACAGGAAGTGGAGTACGAATAATCAGTTCGTTCGGACGACTGGTGACAGGCTGCAGGACTACGCGGTTAGTGTCAATGTCTGCTGAACCAAGAACGCTTCGCACTTGATCAAGCGGCGGCATCTGTTTAAATCGCACGGTCATCAGGGTGCCGCCCGAAAAATCAACACCCAGTTGGAAGCCTTTAAACTGCACCGCTACCGCTCCGATTAGCATCAGCAAAATCGTGATAGCAATAAAGGGTTTCTTTTTCCCCAGCCAATCAATCTTAGGGTCTCTAAATATCTCAACCATAATTTTAGTCCAGTAAGTATAATTTCAAAGTAGAGAATCGGAGTCTGAATTTTATGTTAATCTTCAGACTCCTGAATGCTCAATTAGATGCTCAAGGTTTCGACACGCGCTTTGCGGTTTAAGTGCCACATAAAGATGGTGCGCGAAACAAAGATTGCGGTGAACAAGTTTGCCAGCAAACCTGCAACTAAGGTGACCGCGAATCCGCGAATCGGGCCGGTGCCGAAGACAAACAAGAAAACCGCCGAAACGATCGTCGTTACGTGCGTGTCAATGATGGTGACGAAGGCTTTGTTGAAACCTAAGTCAATCGCCGAGCTTATGGTTTTGCCGAGTCTCATCTCTTCACGTATGCGCTCGAAAATCAGCACGTTTGAGTCAACCGCCATACCAATTGTCAAAATCACACCGGCGATACCCGGTAAGGTCAGCGTTGCGCCAAATAGTACCAATGCCGCAAGCAACAAAATTAAGTTCAGGATCAAGGCAAGCACAGCGTTTATTCCAGCTCCGCGATAATAGAAAAGCATGAAGCCTACGACAAATAGGAGGCCAGCGATGGATGCGGTTACGCCTTGTTTGATGGAGTCGGCACCAAGCGATGGTCCGACGGTGCGCTCTTCGATATAAATGGCTTTTGCGGGTAAGGCGCCAGATTTTAAAACCAGCGCCAGGTCTTCTGCAGAACGCTTCGAGAAGCCGCCGCTGATCTGCCCTCTGTCGCTTATTTGTCCATTAATGCTTGGCGCTGATTTGACTTCATTGTTCAAAACGATTGCCAGATAGTCGCCAATATGCTCGCCTGTAGTTTTCGAGAAGCGCGCCGCCCCGGCTGGCAAAAGCGAGAAATCAATCTCGTAGTTAGAACTGTTGTACTGGCTGGTGATGGCTCTGGCATCGCGCATATCAATGCCTGTGATAATGGGAATTTTTTCCAACACGACAAAGCCTTCTGAGGCGCCGCCACCGTTGTCAGAAATTTGGCGATATGGAAAGACTTCGTACTGTCCGCCAGTTAATCCTTTTGCGGTATTCTCGGCTGCTTCTTTTGTCGGAAAAGGGATCTGTGTGCCTTTGGCGACGAGTCTCAATTCAAGGTTGGAGTCGGCGTTTAAGGTGTTTTTGACGCGCTCCGGGTCGTCAATGCCTGGCATCTGAATCAGTATTTGATATTTGTCTTCGCCGCCATGACGTTGCACCACCGGCTCGGTTACGCCAAAGGCGTTGACGCGATTTTCAATAATCTGTTTGGCAAGCTCTGTGGCTCGATTGCGCTCAAGGTTTTGCACAGCTTGATCCAGCGAAAAGACTATGGTGTTGCCTTTTTCGCTTGCCGACCACCCTCTGCCTTCAGGCGTTGAGCTATTGAAGTTCGAGGTAAGCTCGCTGATGATTTCCGAATTTTTCGAGGGGTCAGGAACGGTGATGGTAACCGTATCTACGCCTGCTTGAAGATCATTGAAAGGCCAACTCTTTTCACTGAGTTTGGCGCGCGCGGCTTCAGCATTTTTTGCGGTGATGTTGTTTTTGATGTAATCATTGGCTTGCACCTGCATGACAAGGTGGCTACCACCTCTGAGGTCGAGCCCCAGATGAATATTGGCTGCCAGATTCTCTTTGATCGTCGTCCAACTGGTAAAATCTTTCAGACCGGGCCAGCGGGGAGGGTGTGGCAGAAAGACCATGTAAAGGCCAGCTAGCGTGACAACTAAAATGATGAGTGCTCTTGTTTGAATCTTTTTTGACATAACAGCAGTTACCTTACTATTTTATGGCTTGGCGGCATCTACTTCTTTGCTCTCGTTGGGCTGCAATCCGGCTATCGCGCTGCGCTGAACTTCGATGGTGACGGATTGCGCGACCTTCAGCATCAACGTATCTTCTCTGACCGCAACGATAGAACCATAGATGCCGCCAGAGGTGACAACTTTATCGTTGGGTTTGAGCGCGTTGAGCAAGGCATCGCGGTCGAGTTGAATCTGCTTTTGACGTTTCTGCTGCGGTCTGATGAGCAAAAAGTAGAATATTCCAAAGATGAGAATCAGCGGTAACATCCCTGTCAGTAACCCACCGGAGCCGCCGTTCTGTAGAATGAGCAATAGTGTGTGTGAAGTGATTATCGTTTCCATTTGATGATTACATTTCCATGCTTTCAGTATGGCGTTTCTACCCGCGGGGGCAACGGTTTGAAACCTAATGGAAGGTCACTCCTGTCCGCGAGAAAGTTCTTCTAGAAAAGATTGGTGGAACTCCTTGAAAGCACCAAGCCGAATAGCTTGCCTTATCCTTTCCATAGTGTCAAGGTAGAAGCTGATGTTATGCAGCGAGCTTAAAACCGAAGCCAATATCTCGCCGCTCATGTATAGATGCCTGATGTAAGCCCGCGAATAGCGGCGGCAAGCCGCGCACAGGCAGGATTCATCTATCGGACGGTCATCGTTTTTGTAGCGCGCGTTCTTGATGTTGACCCGACCACGCCCTGTGAACAGATTGCCATTGCGGGCATTGCGCGTCGGCATCACGCAATCGAACATATCAACACCTTGCGCCACTGACTCAACAATATCTTCAGGCGTACCAACACCCATTAAATAACGCGGCTTGTCTTCAGGCAGTTTTGGTGTGATGTGATGAATCATGGAATACATAATCTGTTTGTCTTCGCCAACCGAAAGACCACCTATGGCGTAGCCGTCAAAGCCTATCTCAAGAAGTTCAGCTAAACTCTGTTCGCGCAAGTCAGAAAACATACTTCCTTGATTGATACCGAAAAGCGCCTGCATCTGATTGACGACCTTTATTCCCGCATTTTCCGCTTCGCTTGTATCCGCATGAAGTTTGCCCAGATGCTCCTTCGAGCGCCGCGCCCATCTGGAAGTCAACTCAAGAGAAGTTTGCGCCTGTTCACGGGTTGCCGGATACGGCGTACATTCGTCGAAACACATAATGATGTCTGAGCCCAGCGCCGCTTGAATCTCCATAGACTTTTCGGGCGACAGAAAATGGCGCGAGCCATCTATATGCGATTGAAACGAGACGCCTTCTTCGCTCAGCTTGCGAAGCGGTCCCAAACTGAAGACTTGAAAGCCGCCGCTATCGGTCAGGATGGCGCGATTCCACGACATAAATTTATGCAGTCCGCCGAGTTCATTGATGAGTGTGTGCGTAGGGCGCAGGTAAAGATGATACGTATTGCCTAAGATGATGGTGGTTCCCAATTCTTCCAGCATGGTTTGGGTGAGCGCTTTAACTGTGCCTTGCGTGCCTACGGGCATAAAGACAGGGGTTTCGATTTCGCCATGCGCGGTCGTGAGGCGTCCGACGCGAGCGCGACTCCCGGGGTCTTTGCCGGTAACTTCAAATGAAAACAGTTTTGTCGTTGAACTCATAGTGGATTAAGATTCGTGCTACTCAAAAGCAAACATCTTGCCTTTTCTGTCAATTGGCACGCAAGCGGGGAAATAATTTTAGTGAAATTACTTGTTCGTAGTGGATGAATTGTTTGCTATGAATTTTGGTGTCGCTGGTCTTTCTCTTCAACTTCATCAAATCAGCGACAACACGGAGCTTATGCTGGCGGGACGTTATATAAGAGGTGAATTCGCCAACTTGAACAACGGTGATTCGGTAGCAATGCGAGATTGCGACACCACATTTCGCGGTGTAGGATTTGTGGCGATCATTTCATATCATTAGAATTATTCGGAGAGAAAATGAAACAAGCGTTGGAAGGAATTCGCGTACTCGATCTATCAAGACTGTTGCCGGGGCCTTACTGCACGATGATGTTAGGTGATTTGGGCGCAGAGGTTATTAAAATTGAAGAGGTGAACCTGGGCGATCCGACGCGACATACGCCGCCGAAAGTTGGCTTGCAGGGCGCGGCTTTTCGACAAGTCAATCGCAATAAAAAATCTATCGCGATAAATTTGAAGAACGCAGAAGGGCGCGACATCTTTTTGAAACTCTGTGAAACCGCAGACATCGTGATGGAGCAATTTCGACCGGGCGTTGTTGACCGCTTAGGCATAGGCTACAAAACAGTTTCGGAAATCAATCCGCGTATCGTCTATTGCTCGCTCACAGGTTTCGGGCAAGACGGTCCGCATCGTGATCGCAGCGGCCACGATTTGAATTATTTGGCGCTGTCGGGTGTGCTTGGTTTGACTACGGATGACAGAGGAAAACCTGCCATGTCTGGTATTCAAGTCGCAGACCTAGCGGGCGGAATGATAGCGGGTTTTGCGATGCTTGCGGCTTTACTGGCGAGAGAAAAGACAGGGCGTGGACAGTACGTTGATGTCTCTATGTTCGATGTGATGATTTCGATGTTGCCAATCGCCGCGTCGCATCAATTCGTCGGCAAGACTTATGAAGTCGGCGACAAATTTGCTCTGTCTGGCTCGTATCCTTTCTACAGCGTCTATGAAACGAGCGATGGGAAATTCATGACGCTGGGAGCACTTGAACCAAAATTCTGGGCAAACTTCTGCACAGCAGTTGGCAGAACGGATTTAATCGCCAAACAATTTGCGGAGGGCGAAAATCGCGCCGCCTTGTTTGCAGAAGTGATGCAGATTTTCAAAGCGAAGACGCGGGATGAATGGGTAGAATTGATGCGCAATGCCGATTGTTGTTGTGAACCTGTGCTGTCGCTCGGTGAAGCATTTGACCACCAACAGGCGAAAGCGCGACAGATGGTTCTAGAGATTTCCAGCGCCACCGACGGGCTATTCAAGCAATTGGGTTTTGCTTATAAAATGAGTGATACGCCGCCAAGAATGAATACAATGTCGCCGGAGTTAGGCGAGCACACAAACGAGTTGTTGGCTGAGATTGGCATTTCAGAAGAAGAACAGGCGCGCTTAGCCAATGAAGGCATCGTGCGCGGGTAATGAAGTATTAATTTTGATGTGAGGGGAGTCTCTGACTCGGAGGACTTAGTCAGAACCGGGAGCGGTAGCGACCGGGTACGCTGCACCCGGT
>JANMSG010000564.1:0-10446 GCA_031389065.1 Acidobacteriota bacterium
TAACGACATGGGACTGGCTCGTGAAGAAGCCAATCAAGTGACCCGCACGGCGACTGAAATCTCGCGCACTGCGGATCAAGTTGCCGAAGGCGCCGAAAGACAATTGCGCTCTGTTGAGACGGCTCTGAGCAGCGCCAATCAATTGGCAGGTTCTTTGAAAGAGACGGCTTTGCAGTCTGAATCGGTCGCCGGTTCTACCGAAGAGATAGTTTCTGCGATCAATGAAATGGCAGCTTCTATCGAACAGATTACCGCCAATACCGTGAGTCTTAGCGCCACGATCGGGCAGACCGCGGCTTCTATCAAACAGACCACCGCCTCAATTCAGAATGTAGCGAGCACCTCTGAAGAGATGGCTACCTCGTCTGAGCAAGTCACGGCTTCGATGAACGAAATCGCCTTGTCCATCAAAAGCGTCAGTGGTGATACGACTTCGCTTGCTGCCTCTATCACGGAAAGCGCCGCCGCCATAGAAGAGATGACGCGCTCGATTCAAGGCATTGCGGGAAATTCCGAAGACCTGATCACTGCCGCAGAGGAGACCGCTTCGTCGGTCAACGAGATGGGCGCATCTATCGAAGAAGCCGCGGCAATGGCAGAAAATCTTGCGTCTTCTGTCGAAGAGGTCTCGGCTTCCATCGAAGAACTGGCGCGCTCCATTCAAGGAGTCGCGCAGAATGCCGAAAAGATCACCGAAGTGGCAAGCGATGCCGCCAGCAGTTCCGAAGAGATGAATCGCTCGATTCACTCTGTGGCGTCTTTAGCCAAAAGCGCCCACGAAACCACCGGGCGCGTCGCGCGTGATGCCGAAGAAGGTGGCGCAATTGTGCAGAAATCAATTCAAGGTCTCGGACGGGTGCGCGATTCGATGGCGCAATCGGCGACCGTTATGCGAGAGATGGGCAGACGGGCAAGCGAAGTCAACACCATCGTTGACACGATTAACTTGATTGCCGAACGCACGAATCTGCTTTCGCTCAATGCTTCTATAGAAGCGGCGCGGGCGGGCGACGCAGGGCGCGGCTTTAGCGTCGTTGCCGAAGAGATTCGTAATCTGGCAGACCGTTCGGCGCGCGCTACCGCAGACATTGCAGTCATCATCAAGGCATTGCAAGAGGTCACACAAGACGCCGTCGCCGCTTCAAATGATGGATTGCGCGTAGCCGATGAAAGCAGCAGCCTCGCCGAAGACGCCGCTTCTGGATTAAAGAAAATTTTAACCGGGATTCAGGAGACCACGCTGGTTGTCGGACAGATTGCCCGCGCCACCGATGAACAGTTAAGCTCCGGACAAACCGTTGTCAATGCCATCAACACGACAGCCAACCAATCCAGACAAGTGGCCGCCGCGACTGCCGAGCAAGCCAAAGTAGTCGGGACGATTGTTCAAGCGGCTCTGCATATGCGTAAAACCGCGCAGCAGGTTTCTCTGGCGATGAACGAACAAGGACGTGCCGCCCGCGAACTCATCAAAGCCGCGCAAAGCACCACTTCCATGGCTGCCCAGATCCGTAAAGCTTCTGCCGAACAAGCCAATGCCGCAAATCAGATTACCCAGGCGATTGAGTCCATGCGGCGTGGCGCGGCTTCGACATCCCGGGCGCTTTCCGAGCAAACCACCGCAAGCGATCAAATCTCCGGAGAAGCCCAACGTCTCTCGACCATGATTAATAACATCAGCAAAGCTATGCGAGAGCAAGGGGGAGCCGCCGGGCAGATTACCACAGCCGCAGATAGTATGCGCGTGCAAACCGATCAAGTCGCCAAAGCGATGAGCGAACAGACACGCGCCATAAAAGATATGTCAGATGGCGTGAAAAACGTCTCGAAGCAGGTCTTAATGATTACGCGGGCAAATCAAGAGCATTCGACTAACTCCGTAGTAATTCTTAAAGGGCTTGAAGAGATTCAGCAGATCACAGAGCGTAATGCACTGGGTGTGAAAGACACTTTGCGCAACACTGATAGCCTGGTTGAACGCACGCAGATCTTCCATTCCCTTTTTGATGGGTTAAATGGCAATGCGCAAACCGGAAAGAAGGGCAAAACCAAAAAGAAAGGCAAGCAGTAGAGGTGCCTTGAACAAAGCAACCAGGGTAGGCAGGTAGCTTGCGCCGATGACGCAAACGGTCACCTGATTCATCACTCGATGAACTGTAAAATCTTATGTCTTCAATTGAGCAGAGAGTTGGCATTTTTACGACGGACGCAAATCTCACCATCCGCTCCTGGGATGCATGGCTTGCAAATGTTTTCGGAATTGCCTCTGAAAAAGCGCACGGCCAGTCGCTCGTCACCCTCTTTCCTGAGCTTGAAAAGCGCGGCATGGTCAGGCGCTTTGATCGCGTGTTGAAGGAAGGCACGGTCGAGGTCTTGTCACCAGTTTTTCATCATTACCTGCTGCCTTGTGCGCCTGTCGAACCTTCGAAGCGCTATGACAGGATGCAGCAACACGTAAAGATTGCGCCGCTACGCGAAAACGAATCTATTATTGGCATCATCGTCACCATTGAAGATGTCACGGCTCGCCTTGACCGCGAACAGGATCTGGCTGAACAACTGGCGAGCCCCGTTGAGTCTGTGCGTATGCACGCAGCCGAAGTTCTGGCAGAAGAAGAGACGGGCTCGTCGGCCGAGCAACTGGTGAAATCGCTTGGCGATGAAAGCTGGCGCGTTCGCAAGACGGCAGTAGATGGGCTGGCGCGTAAGGCAGGAGCCAATGAAGTCAATATTTTGATACGCGCTCTGCGCGAGGAGCATCGCAATCCGGGCGTTCTCAATAGCGCGCTTCAGGTGCTTGCCTTAAGTGGCATTGATGCGATTGAGCCGCTCGCCGAATTTCTAAACGACCCGGATGTTGACTTGCGCATCTACGCAACCCACGCGCTCGGAGATCAGCACGATGCGCGCGCCATCCCTGTACTGATCGGTGCCCTCGACGATGAAGATACCAATGTCCGCTATCACGCCATAGAAGCGCTTGGAAAGATGCGCGCCCTTGATGCCGTTGATGCGCTGACAGAGATCGCTGAATCGGGCGATTTTGCTCTGGCATTTCCCGCGCTTGACACCCTGACGCTGATTGGCGATTCGCGGATTGCGCCGCGTCTCGTGCCTTTACTTGAAGACGAGATGTTGCGTTCGCCTGCAACCGAGGCGCTCGGCAGTCTTGGCGATGAAGAGGTTGTCGCACCTCTTGTCACTTTATTGAATACCCCGTATGCAGCCGCAGAAGTGATCGCGCAAGCCCTCGGTTCGTTGCACGAGCGCTACGAAAAATCCTATCAGGAAGGCTCATACATTGCAGATCTTGTGCGCAATGCGATTGAAGCATCAGGCGTGCAAAATCTACTGAACGCAATTGATGGGACGGGCAGCGAAAATCTGCGTACCCTGGCGCTCGTTTTAGGGTGGCTGGAAGGCGAAGCCGTCGAGCGTGCTCTTGTACGTTTGCTTGGTCAATCAACGGCGCGCAAGGAAGTCGTAGAAGCTCTTGTGCGCTATGGCGAGCGCGTCACAAAACTGTTGGTTGAACAATTGCAGTCCGAAGATATTGAAACCTGCAAAGCCGCGGTGATTGCGCTCGGACGTATTGGTGATTCCGAAGCCGTGCCGGCGCTTGTTGAAGCGCTGACCGGTAATGACGAGCTAGCGGTGGTCGCTGCGGGAACCCTGGGAAAAATCGGCGACCGTCGGGCTTTCGAAGGGTTGCTGGCTTTGCTAGGCAATCAAGATGCGGCAGTGCGTCGGGCAGCCGTCGCCGCCATCAATTCCCTGGGTCATCCTGAAATGGCAACGCGCGCCGCGCAATTGCTGATTGATGCAAATCCTCAAGTCCGCGAATCGGCGGTGAAAATAGCTGGCTACTTCGGTTATCCGGAATGCGCGGATTTACTTATAGAGCGCTGCTTTGACGAAGCAGAGAACGTGCGTCGCGCTGCCATAGAACATCTCCCTTATCTGGAAGATGAGCGCGTCGTTTCGACACTCATTAACGCGATAGAAAACGGAACCTCGCAGGTGCGTGCGGCTGCCGCCAGTGCGCTCGCGCAAATTGACGGCGTTGCCGCCAAGCCTTATTTGCTCGCAGCCGTAAACGATTCCGATTCCTGGGTGCGATACTTTGCCATCCGTTCCATAGGGCAGCACAAATATAGTGAAAGTCTGGAGGCGCTGACCCAAAAGGCGCAAACCGATACGGCAAGCCACGTAAGAATTGCCGCCGTAGATTCGCTCGGTAAGCTCCATGAGCCGCGCGCCATAGCCGTTCTCGCAGCCTTTATTGAAAGCACGGATCTGGATTTGGCTCGCGCCTCTTTGAAATCGCTTGGGCAGATTCATCATCAGGATGCGTTGCCGCCCTTGCGTAAAGCCTTGCGCTTGCCTGATGCGCCGCGTCGCGTCGAGGCTTTGTATGCTCTCGGCTCGCGTGGTGGCGAAGAGGCAATTCAAACGATTCAATGGACAGCCGCCGCAGATACGGATGCGACGGTGGCACAAGCGGCAATTGAAGCGCTGGCGCGTCTGGCAACGCCCGAAGCGATTGCCGCACTCATCAATTTAACCGCAGAAGCGGCGCGCCGGGACGCCACCATAGAGGCGCTTTCACAATTGGGCGAACAAAAGATTGAAGTGATTGGCAAAGGATTGACGCACACCCAGGCGAGCGTGCGCCGCGCTGTGGTGGAGGCTCTGGGGCGCATGAAACACCCGCTCGCCTCTGCATTATTGAGCCGCGCTCTGGCTGATGAAACAAGCTTCGTGCGTTTGGCGGCAGTCAATGCGCTGGCGCATCTTGGCAACCGTAACGCCGAGAAAGAACTTTTAAGGTTAATGCGCACAGACCCGGATACGGCTGTGCGCCGCGCCGCGCAAAAAGCTTTAAGCAGATAACCGTCAACGCTCTGCTGAGATTTTACGCGCAAGCGGTAATTGAAACTGCAAGCAAAACTGTCTGATGTCGGTCAGATTTCGATTGCTGATTGCTGAGAGATGATGGTTGTTTATGCCGTTTTACGCCGAAACTTTGGGTTTATCCGATAGCGCCTTCACGCTTTTGCGTGACCTGATTCACGAGCGCATAGGGATGTTTTATGAGAACGGCAAAAATGAACTGCTTATAGATAAGCTGTCGCCGCTTGTCCTGGAACGCGGCTTCAATTCGTTTCTCGATTATTACTATCTCTTAAAATATGACGCCGAAGCCCCACAGGAATGGAAGCGTGTGATGGATGCGCTCTCCGTACAGGAGACTTTCTTCTGGCGCGAAATGGATCAGGTGCGCTCACTTGTGGAGGTCGTTGTGCCACAGTATTTTTCGACGCCTCGGGTGCAGCCGCTGCGGATTTGGAGTGCTGCCTGTGCGACAGGCGAAGAACCGCTCAGCATAGCGATGGCGCTCAATGAAGCGAAATGGTTTGACCGCGCTGCCATAGAAATTTACGCCAGCGATGCCAGCGTTGCCGCCATTGAAAGAGCGCGGCGCGGCTCCTATCGCGAGCGTTCGTTCAGAAATCTGCCAGGCGAGTTGCGTGACAAATATTTCCGCGAAGCAGAGGGCTTGTCGCAGATTGCTCCAAATTTGCATAGCAGAATCAAGTGGGCAAATGTGAATTTAATGAATGAAGAGGAGGTGGCGATGTTTGCCACTGCTTCGATCATTTTTTGCCGCAATGTGTTTATCTATTTTTCAGAGAATGCGATTCGAAAAACGGTGAACCTGTTTGCCAGGCGTATGGCAGAGCCAGGGTATTTATTTGTCGCTGCATCGGAATCGTTATTGCGATTGACGACACACTTTCACTTTCAAGAGATCGGCGGCGCATTTGTTTATGTGAGGAGCTAAGCGATGCTTAGCCAAAGCAAGGAGCGCAAGCTAAGGAGTAATATGGATCGAGTTCTTCGGGTTCTCGTGGTAGATGATTCGGCATACGTGCGTAAAATTTTTAAGCAGTTGTTGTCGCGCAGTCCATTTATAGAGGTCGTAGGCGCGGCTCGCGATGGTCAGGAAGCGCTGGAAATGGTCGAACAACTTCAACCCGATGTCGTTACCTGCGATTTAATGATGCCGGTGATGAATGGCGTGGACTTTGTGCGCGAGCAGATGGCACGCCGCGCCATTCCAATTGTTATTGTCAGCATCGCCAACGAAGGCAGTGAATTGGTGCTTACGGCGCTTGATTTGGGCGCTGTTGATTTTGTGCAGAAGCCTACGGCGCTGGCCACGGAAATGATACTTGAAGTAAGCGATGAGTTAATCGAAAAGGTCAAAGCTGCTGCCAATGTACAGATGGCGCCATTGCAGACCGCAATGGCGCGACAATACGCTGTGAGTTCGCCGGTTGTGTCGCAAGCCAAACTGGTTGATATCGTTGTGCTGGGAATTTCGACTGGCGGCCCGCAGGCTCTGAAATACCTGGTTCCGCAATTGCCCGCCGATTTTTCGGTTCCGCTCGTGATGGTGATGCATATGCCCGTCGGCTATACGGAAATGTACGCGCAAAGGCTTAATGAGCTATCGCACCTGCAAGTCAGCGAGGCGTGCGAAGGAGATATTGTGCAACCGGGGGTTGCTTTACTTGCGCCTGCCGGACGCCATTTGACTTTGCGTCGTGAGACAAATGGCGAGATAATCATCCACCTGTCTGCACGTCCGTTTGACACTCAGCATCGCCCGTCTGTAGATGTGCTCTTCCAATCGGCGGCAGATGTTTTTGGCAGTCGCACGTTAGGAATTGTGATGACGGGAATGGGAGCCGATGGTAAGCAAGGCGCGGCATGGATAAAATCACAGGGCGGTCTGATTTTTACTGAAGCAGAAGAATCCTGTGTCGTATATGGTATGCCCTGGTCGGTTGTTGAGGCTGGATTGAGCGATCAGAGCGTGCCGCTTGAAAACATGGCACAGGCGATTCTTGAGGTAGTATAATGGCAAAAATTCTGGTGGTTGATGATTCCAGTATGTCGCGTAGAACTCTACGTAAGATTCTCGAACCGGAAGGTCATGAGATTATCGAAGCGGAGGAAGGTATTATTGCGCTTGAGCGCTATTTCCTTGAGCGACCCGATTTGGTTTTCCTTGATTTGACGATGACCGGAATGTACGGCATAGATGTTTTAAATAAATTGCGCGAGTTGGATCCGCAGGCTCTGGTTATCGTGGCGAGCGCCGATATTCAAAGCTCGACGCACGATTTGGTTCAGGCAAGCGGCGCCAGCGCTTTTGTTAATAAGCCGTTTACCAGCGACAAGATCCTGCGGGTTGTACGTCAGGTGCTTCAGGGAGGCGCAAATGCAATTGACTGAGCGTCAGAAAGATGCGCTGACAGAATTAATCAACATAGCGTTTTCGCGCACGGCGGCCTCGCTTTCGGAATTAACAGGTCATAGAGTTGTGCTTGAGGTGCCGAAGGTTGCCATCTATCCGGTCAGCGAATTAACCGCCAGATTGGCTGATTTCATCCCGGCAGAGCTTGCCAGTGTGCATCAGATTTTCACCGGTTCTCTAACTGGAGATGCGCTGCTGTTGTTGAATTATGAGGGCGCGATGACGCTCACGGATTTGCTGACTGATGAAGCCATACATTCCCATCGCTTGAACGCGTCCGCGCGTGAAGTGTTGACCGAGGTGGGTAATATCTTGTTGAATGCCTGCCTTGGGGTATTCGGCAATTTGCTGCAAGTGCAAATCTCTTTTTCGATTCCACGCCTGCATCTGGAATCACTCACTCATCTGATTAAATCTCTTGTCATTGATAAGGAAGAGTTGCGCTATGCGCTTGTCGTTTACACGGCATTCCGTGTGCGTGACAGCGCCATCACAGGGTATCTGGTTATCGCTTTAAGCGTTGTGAGTCTCGATCGTTTAATTCAGGAAGTCGAGAGTTGGGAAGAGAGACAGGGAAGCGAAGGCAACGATTGAATCATCGGCGTACGGTCGAAACGCTGAATTTATTGGTATATGATGGCAAAAATCATATTTTTATGGCGAGTAAATCATGTCAAGTGAGGCTGTGCTGCGCTGGATGAACGATCTTTCAGCGCAGGGTATTTTCATGACAGATGCAGAGTTGACAATCAGCGGGTGGAATCACTGGCTGGAAATCAACAGCGGGCGTAGCGCGTCTGAAGTGATTGGGCAGAACCTCTTTGATGTCTACCCTGAATTGGTTGAACGTGGGCTGAATAAATTCTTCGAAGCCGTCTTAACCGGTCAAGTATGTCTGCTTTCTCATCGCCTACACCGTTATCTGCTACCCATCCCGCCGCAGCTTGGCGATATGTCTTTTGCGTTCATGCAACAGAGTGCGCGAATTGCTCCTTTGCTTGACAAGGAACAGGTGATTGGAACGATCACCATCATAGACGATGTCACCGAGCGAGTCGCGTACGAGGCAGAGTTGATTCAATTGGTTGATCGTGAACGCGCCGCTCGTCTGGAGGCAGAAACGGCAAACCGCGCCAAGGATGAGTTCCTGGCAACCGTTTCTCATGAATTACGCACGCCGCTAAACTCTATCGCTGGCTGGGCCCAAATCCTGCGTACCCAAGATATTGATAAGGAGGCTTTCACGCATGGGTTGGATATTATCGAGCGCAGTGTAAAAACACAGACAAGAATTATTGAAGATATTTTGGACGTCTCTCGCATCATTACCGGTAAACTCAACCTCAAGATCAGAGAGGTTGAGCTTGCACCACTTCTTGAAGCGGCGGTCGAGGTTGTACGGCTGGCAGCTGATGCCAAAGCGATTCGCCTACAGGTGGCATTTGATTCTAAGAGCCTTGCCGTTTCAGGCGACCCTAACCGCTTGCAACAGATTGTCTGGAATCTGCTTTCAAACGCAATCAAATTCACTCCGCAAGGCGGAACAGTGAGCGTCCAACTGGTACGCGTTGATTCTGATGCTGAGATCAGCGTGAAGGATGATGGGAAAGGCATTCACACAGAGTTTTTGCCTTTTGTATTTGATCGCTTCCGCCAGGCTGACAGCACCAGCGCGCGCCAATACGGCGGGCTGGGGTTGGGGCTGGCAATTGTTCGCCACTTAGTCGAAATTCATGGGGGCACCGTTTCTGCGATAAGTCCTGGAGAGGGCAAGGGAGCGACTTTCACCGTAAGATTGCCACTTCTACCGGCTCACAATCTGGAGCCTGTTTCACCTTCAAGCAGTAAAAAACTTTCCACCGCTGAAAGAGAAAATCCTTTCGTCAGCCAGAGCGATTCAAGTACCAATGATAGTCTGGGGCTTAAGGGACATCGTGTGCTGATTGTTGATGACGAGAAAGATGCTCGTGACATGCTTGAGATCATGCTGACGCAATTTGGCGGTGAGATCAGAGTCTCGCATTCGGCTCAGGATGCCTTAAAAGTACTGGAGCAATGGCATCCTCATGTGCTGATATCCGATATAGGGATGCCGGAGGAAGACGGCTATTTTCTTATTCGGCAAATTAGAGCGTTAGAATTTGCACGCGGAGGAGGAATTCCTGCCATCGCGCTGACAGGATATGCGAGTTCTACAGAGCGACAAAAACTGCTTTCATCGGGTTATCAAATACATTTATCGAAGCCTGTTGATATACAACAGTTGGTCAAAGCGATTATCAGGCTTGCCAGGACCGAAAAACAAGCCATTACTTTTTCATAAATTCTTGCAAAGGGAAAAGACTCTGAATTGTTCATCAATATGCAGAGGTAAACTCAATGAAAGACAGAATTCTTATTATTACCGGCGATGGAGGCGAGTCTTATGAGACTCTTTATGCATATCATCGCTTCCTTGAGGCTGAATACGAATCCGTCATAGCCGCCCCAAGCAAGCGGCGGCTCCATCTGGTAATCCATGACTTTGAGCCGGGCTGGGATACCTATATCGAACGCCAAGGCTATCAAGTGGAGTCACACCTTACGTTTGATGAGGTTAAGGTAGATGAATATGAGGCAGTTCTCGTCATCGGTGGAAGAGCACCGGAATATTTGCGTAACGATAAACGCGTGCTGTCAATCATTAATGAGTTTTTCGAGAAGCGAAAATGGATCTTTGCAATATGCCACGGGATACAGGTACTGATCAGCGCTGGACTGGCGAAGGGAGCCAACATGACGGCTTATGAACACGTCCGTTATGAGATAGAGGCAGGCGGAGGTACCTATAGCACCCAGGAGGCTATACGCGACGGGAAGATCGTGACAGGGCAGACTTGGCAGTCACATCCTGAGTTTTACCGTGAAGTCTTTTCGTGCCTGAAACTAAGACAAGAGCAGACCACAACAAAGTGACTGCATACAGGGAGAGCAGCTTATGATGGGGCGACCTGAATCAGTATGATCGCACTCACTTTTTAGATGCACGCCTTTAGCTGATACAATCGCATTCAACAATTCGCCATATCTGCGGATTGCCCTTGCCTGAATCCTGCTCTCCATATTGCGCAGCATAGCAT
>JANMSG010000591.1:0-11566 GCA_031389065.1 Acidobacteriota bacterium
TGAAGCGGCAATGTTTTGGCGGCGATTGATTTCGCGCTCTCTGAATTCATCAACGCGATTGATGTCCAGGACTCCGGTTGAAGCGATGAGGTTAGCGCGCTGGCGATTGCTCAAATTAAATTTCAAAACCAATGGATTAAATAAATCCTCATTGAAATCAAGCCCACGCTGGCGTTCAATCGGATATTCAAAATTGCGATACCAGTAACCACTTGCTTCTATGGCGTCAGCGTCGTGCGCCAAATGCAAGGTCGGCAAACCTTCATAGGGCGTAAGGCTCGCAAGATTCGTTTGCCTCTCGACATAAGAATTGAGCCAGGAGTTTTCGTGCGCCGTGCTGTGATAATCACGAAAAGCGATGAGCGGATAAAGCTCAAGCTGACAATTGGACGCAGGCAATTTGCCAGCTGGCGTATTGTCTGAAGTTTGCATTTCATATTGAAGCACCGTGCTGTTTTCGCCTTCGATCATAAAGACGGACTTGGAAATTCGCACGCCTTTGACTTCATAAGTAAAAACGGGGAACGGGTCGAGGCGAAAATCTTTCAGGTATTGAAAGCCTCGCGGATGCACAGCATTCCTATATTGATTGGCAGACAAATCGAAACGCTGTCCGTCAATCACCAGCGTTTCTTCCATCTTTGACAGCAAGACCATTCGCCCCACAGGCGGGCGTGTTGCAGCCGTCAGCAAGCCGTGATAGCGGCGCGTGTTGAGTCCGGTGATGGTTGAAGAGGCAAAGCCACCAAGCCCGTTGGTCTCCAACCATTCGCGCTGCGAAGCTTTGTCTAAATTGCTGCAAATGTGTTGATCAAATTGAATCATCATTACTCTTGAGTTGAGAGGCGGTCAGAGACCTTCAAGGTTTGGAAATCTTAAAACGATTGGCGGTCTTAGAACCCTTCTCAACGGTTTATCATCTGTTCAGCCTTTCAATAATTTGTGAAAGGTTTGCGCGCTGAATCAAATCAACCAAGCGTATAAGGCAGAGCGCTTGCCAAAGTCGGGTATGCGAAGACCATGTTTTTAATTTCGTCGGCAGGAATTTTGTGTTTGATCGCGAGCGCAAAAAAGTTGATGTTTTCGCCAGCATTTGCACACCAAATGTGCGCGCCGATGATGTGACCTGAACTCTTTTCGGTGATGACTTTCGCTCGCGCAGGTTCGCCGCCCTCAATGATTGCATTCACTTTCCAATCCGTCATATTGCTATTGGTCACGTTCACATCCAGCCCGCGCTTGCGCGCTTCGGCTTCCGTCAGACCTACGGATGCAAGCGGCGGAATCGTGAAAATCGCTCGCGGTATGGCTTCGTAATCGGCGCGCTCGGTATCGCCTTCCAAAAAATTCTTAGCAACGACGCGCCCTTCGTAAGAAGCAACCGGAGAGAGTTGCAAACGTCCTTGCGCGTCGCCTGCTGCAAAGATGTTCGGGTTGGTCTTGCTGCGTAAAAAATCAGTAACGACAATGCCGCGATTCGTTGTTTCGACTTTTGCTTTATCTAAAGCAAGCGTGTCTATCGAAGGAATGCGACCTGCCGCATTCAAGATGAAATCTGCGGCGAGGCTTTCGGCTTTGCCGTCCGCTTTAAATTCTATAACTAACTCGGCGCGTCGTTGCACAATCGAACGCGGTGTCGCTTGTGTGATGATCTTTATGCCGAGCGTTTTTGAAAACTCAACAAGCGCATCAACCAGGTCTTCGTCTTCGCCTGGCAACGCGCGGTCGCCGCGCACCAGCAGGGTTACGCGAGAGCCGAGCCTTGCAAAGACCTGCCCGAACTCGAAAGCGACAACCCCTGCGCCGATGATGACCAGGTTTCGAGGGATTTCGCGCAACGCCAGTATGTCGTTGCTGGTCTTTGCGAGTTCTGCGCCGACAAATTCAAGCGGACGCGGATAAGAGCCTGTGGCAATGACAAAGGTGTTCGCTTCTATTTCTTCGCCGTTGATTTCGAGAGCGTTGCTTGCAATGAATTGTGGCGAGCCTTGAATCAAATCAATGCCTGCCTCTTTCAAAGACGCTTCAGTTTGCGGCGTCACGGGACTGGTAAAACTCTCTTTGCGTTCCATGACGCGAGACCAGTTTACGCCTGGCTCCGCGACCTCTACGCCGAACGTTGCAGCGCGGCGAATTTCGTTCAAAATTTCGGTGGCGCGAACCAAGACTTTTTTCGGATTGCAACCGTTGAGTGAGCAGAGTCCGCCGACTGCACCTTTATCAATGAGCGCGGTTTTGTGTCCCGCGCCCGCTACTTTTGACGCAGCTGTAAGCCCTGCGTTGCCGCCACCAATTGCTACAAAGTCATAACGCTTCATTTTCCGCCTCCTTTCTTTCTCTGTGTGAATTAAAAGTAGGGACAGGGCTTGTACCTGATTATGCATTGTTCTTCACGCAAGAATAGATTCTCTGAGATTTTCTGTGTGACCTTTGACTTTCGGCTTACGCACTTTCAGTTCCGTTTCTTGCTCACTGATGCCGGTTTTGTTTTCGCTCTGTTGCAGCAATTTGGCGACCAGCGCCGACCAACCTGTCTGGTGGCTGGCACCGATGCCTGCGCCGTTGTCGCCGTGAAAATATTCGTAAAACCAAATATAATCGCGCCAGTGCGGATCTGATTGAAACTTTTCTCTACCGCCATTCACGGGACGTTTCCCCTCTTTATCGCGCAGGAATATACTGTTCAAACGCCGCGAAATCTCTGCCGCAACTTCCCACAAAGTCATCATCCGACCGGAACCCGTAGGGCATTCGACTTGAAAATCTGTTCCCAAATAATGATGAAACTTTTGCAGCGATTCGATAATCAGATAATTGACAGGAAACCAGATAGGTCCGCGCCAGTTAGAGTTTCCACCAAACAAACCTGTACTGGATTCGGCAGGCTCGTAATCCACTCTGTGTTCCAGACCGTCAACGCGAAGTTTATAAGGATTGTCGTGATGGAAACGCGAAAGCGCGCGGATGCCGTACGGCGATAAGAATTCATTCTCATCAAGCATCATGTGCAAAACTCTGCGCAATCTCTCTTCATCAACGATCGCCAACAGTCGTCGCTCTTCTCTGCCAGTCGTTCTCATAGAAGCGACGTTGTCAGTCAGGTCCTTGCGATTTTCAATGAACCAATCCATGCGGCGTTTGAAACCCGGCAATTTATTTAACATTTCAGGCTCAAGCGTTTCGATCGCAAAGAGCGGAATCAAGCCGACCATCGAATGAATTTTCAAAGGAAAGCTGCTGCCATCAGGGAAGCGCAACAGGTCGTAGTAAAATCCGTCCTCTTCGTTCCAGATGGATTTGTTGTCGGCACCCAGATTGTTGATGGCGTGAGCGATGTAGAGAAAATGCTCCCAGAATTTGCTCGCCACATCTTCGTAAGCGGGATTGACGCGCGACAACTCCATGGCGATCGAAAGCATATTCAAGCAATACATCGCCATCCAACTGGTGCCGTCGGCTTGTTCCAGGACGCCGCCGGTTGGCAAGGGCTGGCTTCTATCGAAGACCCCTATGTTGTCTAGGCCCAGGAAACCGCCTTCAAAAACATTGTTGCCTTCCGCGTCTTTGCGATTGATCCACCAGGTGAAATTGAGCAGCAGTTTATGAAAAATGCGTTCCAGGAATTTGACGTCGCCGCGGCCGCGCCGCTTCTGCTCGATCTTGTAAACGCGGAAGGCAGCCCAGGCGTGAACCGGCGGATTCACATCGCCAAAAGCCCATTCATAAGCCGGGAGTTGCCCGTTCGGGTGCATATACCATTCGCGCAGTAACAAGACGAGCTGGTCTTTGGCAAAGTCCGGGTCAACCATCGCAATCGATATGCAATGGAAGGCTAAATCCCAGGCGGCATACCAGGGGTATTCCCATTTGTCAGGCATCGAAATGATGTCGTCGTTGTACAGATGCGTCCATTCGTGATTGCGACCCGCCAATCTTTCAACAGGAGGCTTGGGCTGCGCAGAATCGCCCATTAACCAGGACCTGACATCGAAATGATAAAACTGCTTGCTCCACATCAAACCGCCTAGAGCCTGTCGCATGACATTTTTTTCATCATCGGAAAGCGATTCGGGAATGACGGTCGAGTAAAACTCATCGGCTTCGTTTTGCCGGTCTGCGAATATCTTGTCGAATTCTTCGCCGCAAGGGTCGCCATTATTGGGGCGAATTTCGAGGTCCGTCAGGCGCAACTTCAATACGCGAGTCGCCCCAGGCGCCAACGTCAAGTGATAATGCGCGGCGGCTTTCGTGCCCTTTTGTTCAGGATTAACTGCGTTTTGCACACCGTGAACGAGGTGCTCGTTGATGCCGTCTTTGAAGTAGCCTGGTGCTGTGCGTTTGCCCTCCAGTCTAAGCGTGTTGGTTTCGTTTTCCGTAAACAAGACTTCTGCCGCTCCCTGACAAAAGAGCCAGCGATGACCGTAGTATGGGTGACAGAGTTGAATTACGCTCGCGTCTGTTGTGTCTTCGATTCGTTGCAGGCTGGGCTTTTGCAAAGGGTTTCCCCATGACCAGGTATTGCGGAACCAGATGGTCGGAAGCAAATCGAGCTTTGCGGTTTCGGGTCCGCGATTGGCAACCGTTATGCGAATCAGTATATCTTCAGGCGTAGCCTTCGCGTATTCGACGAAGACATCAAAGTAACGGTCTTGGTCAAAAACGCCTGTGTCTAATAACTCGTACTCGAAATGTTGCCGGTCACGGCGGCGGTTTTCTTCAACTAGCTCTTGGTAAGGAAATTCAGATTGCGGATATTTGTACAGGTACTTCATGTAGGAATGTGTAGGCGTTGAATCGAGATAGTAGTAATACTCTTTCACGTCTTCGCCATGATTGCCCTGTGAGCCAGTCAGTCCGAAAAGACGCTCTTTCAAAATCGGGTCTTTGCCGTTCCACATTGAAAGCGCAAAGCAGATAAATTGGCGACGATCGCTGATACCGCCGATGCCATCTTCGTTCCAGCGATAGGCTTTCGAGCGCGCCAGCTCGTGCGGCAAATAATCCCAAGCCTCGCCGTAACGGCTGTAATCTTCGCGCACGGTTCCCCAGGCGCGTTCGCTCAAGTAATGTCCCCAACGCTTCCAGTGCGATTTTCTTTCGTGGGCTTTTTCTAATCGAATCTCTTCTTTGGTCAATTCCTGTGTCATTATTTTTATTCCTTCAGGCGCTGAACTTTGATTACTTCTCAATCAACTGCATGGCGTGACCGTCCGGGTCGCGCACCATAAATCCTTTTTTCAATCCTACAGTATTTTCGGGCAAAGCGACTAAGCCTGGAAGATACGAATGAAAACTTTGCCGTGCGTGCTGCCATCGAAGCTGTGTTCGCCTCCGTTGTGACCCGCTTGGTTTGCCAATGCGCCAGATCGTCAGGGCGCAAATCCCTTGGCGTTGAACTGCCGTCTCGCGGCGCAAGGTCCTCTTTCGCAATTACAGGATGAGACGCTGGCCAGAGAGAAACCGCAGAAATTATCTCAGTTCATCAAGAGGCAAAATGAAAACTTCTATATTGAATCAGGTAATGGTTTCAAGTTATTTCCGAGCCCTTACAGAAATTGTTAAAATGCGATTGCATAAATAGAAAAAATAGTAATAATTTTTGGTCACCAGTCCAGGTTCGACCATTCTTTTGCCGATGATCAAAGGAGCATCTAATGAAACGATTTTCAATTCTTGTGATTCTGCTTGCAACTTTGCTGACTCCTATCTTCGCTCAACAGGGCGAGGATACAAAACAATCTCCGGCAGAAAAGTACAAAGCAGGACATTCGAGCCACGGAGACGCTTTTGACAGCGGGCCGCGTGGCAAGCCCTGGGTGATGGAAGGGATTGGCAAAGTCAACTTCCCCATTACAACCTCTAAGCCGGAAGTACAAATGTGGTTCAACCAGGGAATCGCCCTGCTACACTCTTTCTGGTACTACGAAGCAGAACGCGCCTTCCGCTGGGCGATCAAGCTCGACCCCGATTGCGCGATGGCTTATTGGGGGCTGTCGCTTGCAGCAGCCGATGGCACGCGCGCCAAGTCCTTCCTCCAGGAAGGCGTAAAGCGTAAAGATAAAGTCAGCCAACGAGAACAGCTCTACCTGGAAGCCTGGGAAGCGAAGCATCAAACGGATTTGCCAAAAGAAGCCGGAGGCAATGAAGCGACCTATGAGCAGCGTAACAGAAGATTCCATCACCTGCTCGAAAAGATCCTCCTCAAATATCCGAATGATTTAGAAGCAAAGGCGTTCTTCGCGCTTGAATTTATGGGGAGCGAGAATCGTTATGGTACCGATATGATTTTAAAACAGATCATCGCGCATGACCCAAACCACCCGGCCGCGCACCATTACCGCATACACAACTGGGATGGTAAGGAGGGCGAACAGGCTCTAGATAGTTGCGCGCTGTACGGAAAGATCGCCCCACAGATCGGTCACGCACAGCATATGCCCGGTCACATATACAGCGGCGTAGGTATGTGGCACGAAGCGGCGATTTCGATGGATGCAGCGACACGCGTCGAAAGGCAATATATGCGTCAGCGCCTTACTCTGCCATTTAATACCTGGAACTACGCCCATAATCAAAACTATCTCTCCTACATACAAGAGCAGTTGGGTATGGCCGAAGCAGCGATATTTGGCGCCAGGCAAGTGCTCGCCGCGCCACTTGATCCGAAATACAACAACCCAGAGCAGTACAGCACCCACTGGCAGGGAATGCTCGCTTTGATGCGGGCGTTGATTAAGTTCGAGCGCTGGAAGGAACTCACAGACGCGAAAACTTTCTCCTGGCAAGACAATACCAGAGACAAGATGTACAAGGCGTATTGCGAAGCGCAAGGCTATCTGGGTCTCGGTGAAATCGAGAAAGCTGCCAAGAGTTATGCAACGCACGCGGCCTTGAAGAAGGAGTTAGAGAAGCCTGAAAACAGGTCGTTTGAGCAGACCTACAATGTGCAGGCTCTCGAACTCAAAGCGTTGCTCACATTGGCGAAAGGCGAGACGCTCATCGGACTCGGAATGCTTGCTGACGCGGCGCGGCAAGAGTTTGAACTTCGTCAGCGGCAGAACGACCCACCAAGCTATCCGACGGTGATTTACAATACGTTGGGACGCACCTACCTCGCACAAAAAAGTCCCGCACTCGCAGCAGCAGCATTTGAAAAGACCCTGGAAACGGTTCGCAACGACGGATTCGCGCTATCGGGTTTAGTCGAAGCGTACCTGGCGATAGGAGAAAAAGAGAAAGCCCGCGCGGCTTACGCGAGATTGCTCCACGTCTGGTCGGATGCGGACGCAGATTTAAAGTGGATGATGCGCGCCAAAGCTGCCGGACTAGATGTGAAGCCAAAAGATATTTCGCCTGCCGCGCAGCGCAACTACAAACGCACAGTGCTCGATCATCTGGGACCGAGCGCCTGGGAGCCTTACGAAGCGCCTGCATTGAACGCGCTCGACGCCAACAACAAGCCCGTCACTCTGGCAAATTATCGCGGCAAGAATGTGCTTTTGATTTTTTACCTTGGCGAAGAGTGTCCTCATTGCTTGTTGCAATTGAGAGAAGTGGCGAAGAAGTACAAAGAGTTTGCCGCCCTTGATACGGAAGTGCTGGCCGTTAGTTCGGACACGCCCGAAGAGAACAGCGCAGTGAACAAAGATGGCGAGATACCGTTCCGCCTGCTGTCTGACGTAAAACTGGAGAATGCCCACAGCTACAAGTCTTATGATGACTTTGAAGAGATCGCTTTGCATTCAACGATCCTGATAGACAAACGGGGTCGCGTGCATTGGGCGCAAACCGGTGGCGACCCTTTCAGGGATCTTAATTTTTTACTTAAAGAAATTGGCAGGCTCAACAAGACTGGTGATTTCAAAGCCAATTCAGCCGTAGTACCGACCAGCAATTCGACAAAGTAATCATCGTTTGAATCAAGTGACATTTTTGTCAGGTGATGTTCTTTGAATATTAATCCGACAAACCAAATCCTGTGCCGCGCTCTCGGCGCGAGACAAGAGCTACGAACCGATTTCGAGCGGCTTCCCGCTGGCTCATCTCCAATAAAGCGCAGCCTTCGGGCAAACGCATACAGGCGCTTGAAAATGGTCTTTGCGTGATTGGCGAAAGATAATCACGCATTGCAATTGATTGCTTGCTGCCGAAATACTTTTTCGTAAAATGCTTTCAGAAAAAAGCCGGACAACTCTGCTGCGATTGTTGGACTGGCACACAATCTCTTTTACCTGATAGCATTTTTCCTTATGGTGAAAAAAGGAAGTATTCTCGTAGTCGATGACGAAGAAGTCATGCGCGATGTGCTGGAAAGTCTGCTCACGGCTGAGGGCTATCAGGTAGAACTAGCGCGCACCGGCGAAGAAGGCATTGATAAATTTCAGCAAAAGCCCTTCGATTTAGTTTTGCTTGACGTTTCGATGCCGGGGATCGGCGGACTTCTCTCGCTTGAAGAATTTCTCAAAATAGATGCCGAAACCGTAGTCATGATGATTACCGCATACGCGACCTTTGACACGGCAATTGCTGCCTGGCAGCGCGGCGCTTTCAACTGCATCAGAAAGCCTTTCGACAATAAAGAAATTCTCGGACTGATCGCAGCAGGCATTCGTCGACGACGCAAAGATGAAGAACGTCGCGCCCTCAAACAGACGCTCAAGCGCAGCACGCAAAGCAAAGAGATCATCGCGCGCAGCGACAATATGCACGAGATTCTCGCCTTTGTGGAGCAAGTCGCTCCGGCTCGCACAACCGTTTTAGTCACCGGTGAAAGCGGCACCGGCAAAGAACTGATCGCCCGCGCCATTCATAATCAAAGCTCACGTTCAGACAAACCTTTCGTCACCGTCAACTCTGCAAATCTGCCTACGGAATTGCTGGAGTCAGAACTTTTCGGACATGTTCGCGGCGCCTTCACAGGTGCCATCGCCGCCAAGAAAGGCTATTTTGAAGTCGCCGACGGCGGTTCGATTTTCCTCGATGAAATCGGCACCATTTCGATGGAGACACAGGCGAAGTTATTGCGCGTCATTCAAGAACGCGACTTCACGCCGCTTGGCGAAACGACGCGAAGACACGTTGACGTGCGCATCATCGCGGCTACGAATGTGGATTTGAAGCAGGCGGTTGTTGAGGGCGCCTTCCGCGAAGACCTCTTTTATCGGTTGAATGTCATTTCGATAAACTTGCCACCGCTGCGTGACCGCCGCGGAGACATTTTGCCGCTGGCGCAACACTTCATTCGCAAGTATTCCTCAGAAAACGGCAAGCATATTTCGGATCAACTGAGCCCCGAAGTTTTATCCTTGCTGGAGAGCTATCGTTGGCCAGGCAATGTGCGCGAACTCGAAAATGTGATGGAACGCGCGGTGATTATTTCGCGCACGGATGCGATTTTGCGAGAAGCCTTGCGCGAAGAGATAACTAATCCTGAAATCACTGCTTCACAGGCGTCTGGGCAGAGCATCGCTACGCAGATTGATTTATCGAACGGCATCTCTTTTTATGATGAAGTGAATCGTTTTCAGATCGAGTTGATCCGCCGCGCGCTCGAGATAACCGGCGGCCATCAATCTCGCGCCGCAAAGTTATTAGGCTTGAACACGACCACTCTAAATAGCAAAATCAGATATTACAATATCAGACTGTGAGATTTGCCATTCAAGAGAAGCGAAAAACAGTGCCCATTGATTTGCTCTTTATTCAGGATTTTCAGCTTGAGAAAATTGTCTTGATGTAGACATTGAGAAGTTGTCTTTACGCCTTGTCTGAGCGTAATTCGATGAGTATAATCTCAAGTTTCCACCTGACGACTTTTCGTTGGTTATCAGGTATGGTTCATATTCATTTTGAGAATTAAAGGCCCCTTAGCTCAGCGGTTAGAGCAGCGGACTCATAATCCGTTGGTCCTCCGTTCAAATCGGAGAGGGGCCACCTTTCCTTTCAATCATTTACCAGCTTTAACTCCCTCACCTCAATCCCCCGTGTGACCGTAATGTGACCGGACTTTTCCACTGCCTCAACGGCGCGGCGTTTTCCAGCCTCAGTTGCGTGGCAATAGTTTTCCGTCGTGACCATGGATTTGTGTCCCATTACCTCTTTGACTTCTGCTAAGGTCGCTCCGTTTTCAATCGCTCTGGTGCCGAACATATGGCGCAGATCGTGAAAACGAAGGTTCTAAATGCCGGCAAGGCGTAAGGCTTTCCACCATCCGTGATGAATGTAGAGGTAGCGTGTACCACTCGCAGGATTGGTAAAGAGATACTTCCAATCTTTGGCTTTCGCTTTCTCCAGTAGCCTCAGAACGATTTCTTCGGCTGTTTGATTGAGTGGCACTTCGCGTCCCACTCCGCTTTTGGTTTCCCGCAACACCAACTCTCTTTTGACCAGGTCAACATCATCAACTGCGAGTTTCAGAAGTTCGCCTTGTCTGAGGCCTGTGTAAATTGCGAGCCTGACCATATCCTTCAAATGCGCGAGTGTACCGACAAGCACACCCATCAATTGCTCTTCTTCTTCCGGGTATAAGAATCGCTTGCGTGGCTTTTCTCCTTTTACTAACTCCACTTCGTGACAGGGATTTTTGGTTGCCTGTTTCTTCTTGATCGCCACTCGAAAGATTGCCGACAACAAACAAAGTTCGCGATTGACGACAGCGGCAGAACGCGGCCTTGATGTTGTCCTATACCCTTCTTTCGTTTTCTTCTTAAATTCAACCGGAGTTTTCAGCCGTTTGCTTTTATAACTTTCAATGGCAAACGGGCTAATGTCGCACATGCGCTTTTTGCCGAAGAAGGCTAAGATCGCCTTGACTCTGAAGGTGTCATCCTTCCACGAGCGTTTGTTATCCTTCGTCCACTGCAAATAAGTTTCTTCGACAAACTGCTTCAAGGTGATGGTGCCTTTCAATTGGTCGAATGCGTCATCGTGAATCTGCTTCAGATAATCGCGCTCGGCCTCTTCTGCCTGCGACTTGGTTCTTGCTGTCGGGATACGCCTGCGAAAGCGCCTCCCGTTGATGGTTTTGGTAAACCACCAGGTGAAACTACCATTTTCATTCTTTCTTTTGTAAACTGACATTTGTAAGCTTTCCTTCCCCGCGCCGCAGCCAACAAATGTAGCGCGGGGATTTTATTTGCTCGCTCACTTTTGTTCATGGTTGGGATTGTTCAAAATCCCCTCTACTGCTTCAATCATCTCAAAGAGGATGCCGCGCGATCCAGGCGGGCGATAACATTTCAAGCCAGAAGCAGAAAGTCATCAAGCCGATTAGAGCGTTGTCGCTGATTTGATTGACGAGTAAGGCAAGGCGAGCGAAAGAAAGTAGCTGACCTTCGATTCAAATTCCACGAAGTACAACCGATAAAGAGTAAAAGCCCGAACACGCCAATGTCCGAGCTTTGATTTTTCCAACCTGTTTCTAGCAGGTCAAAAGGATTAACTACGATGACATTCTACAACAAATTCGATACCTCAATCCAGTGCGAAGAAGGCAACCCCGTAAGCGATGCCGAATACAACGAAGTCATGATGCTACTCGCCACAGAAGAGGGTGAAGACTTTGAAG
>JANMSG010000617.1:0-18687 GCA_031389065.1 Acidobacteriota bacterium
CTTGCTTCAAAATCGTCAACACGCCGTAATCCGTATGTTCGCCAACGCCCCATCTCGCTTCGCCGTCTGGCAATGACGCATCAGACGGGTAGTTGAATATGCGCAGTAGAGTCAGCGGCTCCTGAGTATAACGCTCATCGAAATAGGATTCTTCAAGCCCCAGACTGATAGCGATTGCCGCCATCAAGTGGTGACCAAGTAGGGTCATCGCTTCGATGTATCGCAATACCGTGTCGCGAAACAAGGGGATGTCGGCGGGAAAGAGATTACGCCCATGCATAGGCGTTTGGATTTTAACCAGCGGGTGATCTTCGCCAAGCTCTGCGCCGAAATATATGCCTTCTTTTAAATCAGGCTTGCCCGAAGTCAATTCATTGCCGACCGGAAAATATCCGCGCCAGGCTTTGCCGCCGAGCGCCATACGAATCTCCAGTTTCTTTTCCAACTCTTGCGCAAAGAATTTGCGGCTCAACTCTTCGAGCCTCTGCTGTAGCGCTTCCTCAACGCCGTGTCCGGTTATGTAAAAGAATCCCGACTTGCGGCAAGCTTCGCCAATCTGCTTTGCGGCTTGGTGTCGCCCATCGGTTCTGGCAATCAGAGCGCTGATGTCTATGATTGGGAGTTGTGGAATAGGTTCATCCATGATCTATGAGCCGTTTTTATAGCAGGTTACTTTTGTTGCCATACTTCAAGCGTAAGACTTTCGCTTTGCCCTTGGCGTAAATCGTAACGACAAATAAATCATCAAACTCCTTGTCATCTACACTCGGCATGGTATCGCCGCCGAGCCGTTTGATGATTTCTGAAAGCGTGTTGCTATGCCCGACAATTAAGACACTCTCTCCTGCGCGCTCATAGACTTTTGTAATCACTTCATTGAAAGACTCCTCCGCTATTTTTCTAGGATTCTTATCATCCATTTTTATCGGTTGCGTGGTCACCTCAATGCCAAGCTGTTTCGCTAACGGCTCGGCCGTCTGTTTGGTGCGAAGAAACTGCGAGGTGTAGATGGTTTTGATCCCTGCGCCTGCAAGCATTCGCATCAAGGTTTGCGAACGCTCTTTTCCGGCTTCGGTCAGTGGCGGATCTTCCGGTGGCGTTGTCTCTTTTTCTGCGTGGCGAACCAGAAAAACCGTGATGACTTTGAATGGTTCATCAGGCGTTGGAGAATTCAGTTTCTGCATGCCGAATGATATTTGGGCAGGAAAAACCAATAGTATAGCGATTAGCAATTAAAACAAGATCAGCCCGCTTGTTATTTTAACGCCGGAAAATATGTGTGTCATTATCAGGTCCTCAAAATGGATTCTAAGGACAGCCCTTGTGATGTCGTGATTCGTAAGGCAACTGTAGAAGGCTTGCGCTGTCAGCCAATCAACTACTTCTTGTCCGGCGCGATATAATTTGTGGTCGTCAATTCTTGATAACCTTTGTAGCGCCCTTCATCGAAGTCTTTGATGAAGACTGTCATCTGCTGCAATAAGGTGAGGGTTATTCGATACCTGGATATTTGCTCCGGGTGTTGGAAACGCGATGTAGGAACGGCGCGTATAAACAGGCTCTTGTCCGTCATTGGCAGTTTTCGCACATTGTTAGCGAAAGCCTCAAACACGCCGCTGCCGAAAAGATATTGCTCGACATTCGAGGTGTAGAACGCCGTTACTGTAAAGCTGTTTTTCTTTAAGTATTCGCCCACTGCTGCGATGGTTTTTTTGCCACCGAAATCGCCGACAACAGGGATAATCATATTTTTGCGATGCAGGGCGCGCACGAAATCATAATCATCCACACTGGCAAGAAAATTTCCTTGTTTGCCGTTCAAATCTGTCTCCGCGATGATCTCCTTAAAGGTCGGGAAATAACCGCTCCAGGAGTTATCTACACGGTAAGAGATATCCAGCCCATCATCGCGGAAACTTTTATAGACATACTCCAGGCTCTTTTGATCGTCGGTAGAAAGCGGGAACTGAAATTCGTCCTGTATCAATTTGCGGACTGCTGCAAGGTTTGCCTCGTACGTCTTATCGTCTGCGGGAGTCTGGGCGAAGAAACTCAATAAGTCATTAATGGGAGCCTCAGGCGAGGGGACTTTCTCTTTCGGCAGAGGCTTACTCAACAGGCGTGAAAGGAATTGCAGGCGATTGGCAGAAAGATGGAATACCGCCTTGTACATCAGGTGTTGAATGATCGCCTGACGACGGATGTCTATGATGAAAGCGATGCGCGGGCGAATCTTGGCGATGTAGGTGAAATTTTGTTCGGGACCGACGCCAATGTAAGCGCCGCCTGTTGCGCCGAGTTGCCGCATCTTGTCCACAACGGTCAAATAAGAGGTTTCGTTGGAAGTGAAATTATCGGAGCGAAAGTAACCGCCATCTTCGGAGAGGTCGCGGATTAAGCGAGAGAAATCTTTGTCGGATAGACTGTCAGGTTGCTTTGCTTGCGGCGCAGTCGCTTGCGCGAATGTGGTCATCGAAGCAACGAGCAAAATAAAAGTAAGAATTTTTACCTGCAACAACATTCGCCACAGAGATTGTTCATAACTGCCAAGTAGTGGGTAGAAATGTTCTTTCTTCTCGTTAATTTTTTTTATTTGAACAAGAGGGACGTGATGGAATGACTTCATATGATTTCTCCATTTTTATATGGGACAAACGAGATCGTTTTTTGTAGTTAACCCCATGCGTGAAGCGACGTTTATAACTTCAACCGACTGAAATGACGTATTCAGTAAGTATGGATCGTCTCTTCTTTGCGCGTTTGGCGGATTCGATTAATTCGCGCACGGTGGTAATCAATTCGTCAACGGTTTCGGGAGTGAAAGAGGCTTCGCCATCAACAGGGCAAACCCAGGCATGTACGCAAGGGACGCGAACAGAGATGCTGTCTTCGTTGTACTCGAAGGTAGTTTGTTTCCATTCCTTCGATATATTATGTTCTCCGCAAATTGGAACAATGTCGCCTGTCATAAATTACTTCTTTCGTTTGCGCCTTCTGAAAGGCGGCTTCTCCCACATCAATTCATCAGGAATATAAGCAGTGACGAACTCAATATAAACTTCATCAGCATACTCACAAATCACGTGCAAATAAATTTGCGAAGTTTCTGATAAAGAAGTCTTCCCGCAAATCAGCAAACGCTTATCCTCAGAATACTCCTCAATGATTTTACCTTCAAGAACGGCTTCAACGATATGCTTGCGCTCAAAACCTTCTTTCAAGGCATGAATAATGGCGTGGCTTTTGATGAGATACTTTTCATCTCTCACTCGGTCCCGAATGATTTCAATATCCACGCCATACTCCCAAGTTTGTTACAACATCAATCTTTTACTTGATGAATTCGCGAATGTATTGATTGATGAGCGCCGGTTGCTCGTGAATGACCCAGTGTGTGCCTTCGGGAATGCGCTTGATGGTCAATTTCGGAACGTATTTATCAAGCCCATCGAGATTGCCCGTCAACAAAGCTGTGTCTTTCTCGCCCCAAATCACCAGCGTCGGAACTTTCACCATCAATGAACTATTGCCCAATCCGAAATTGCCATCGCCTTTTTCGCCGCTCGGCGCAGGCGGGCCGACTTTTGCAGCGCGGTAATAATTCAAACCGCCTGTCAAGGCTCCAGGTTGCGACCAGGCTTCTATGTAAGCCTTCTTGTCTTCTTCCGTGAAAAATCCTTTCTTCAATCCTTCGCCCATCACTGCATTCACCAATGCTGCGTAGTTATTCGCTGAGAGCATCTGTTCGGCCTGCGGGCTGCGGAACATCAGCATATACTGACTGGCTTTTTGTTGCGCCGGATTCTCAGCCAACTCGCGCTGAAAGACTCCCGGATGCGGGGCGTTGATGATGATGAGTTTTTCGAGGTAGTCGGGATGCGCGATGCCAAAAGCCCAGGCGATTGCGCCACCCCAATCATGTGCCACGAGAATGAATTTCTTGTGACCCAATTTTTCGGCAAGCTGTCTGAGGTCTTCGACCATGTATTTCACTTCGTACTTCTCAACTTCAGCGGGCTTTGACGACAGATTGTAACCGCGCATATCAGGGGCGACCGTCGTGTAGTCTTTGCCGAATTCTTCCAGTTGATTTTTGTATTCATACCAGAATTCAGGAAAACCATGGACAAACACGATGAGTTTCTTGCCGTTGCCTGCTTTCACATAATGCAGTTTGACCCCGTTGACTTCGGCGTATTCGTGAGTAAGCATAGCTTTTTTTGCTCCGTTCTTTTTGTCAGACTGTGCGGCTGTCTCTTTATCATTTGCAGTAGCGCAGACAAACAGCATTGCGATAACAAAGCTGCTTGCCACGAAGCGCATCACTTGGCCTAGCTTTTGAGTTTTTATCATTTCTTCATATTCTCCTTTCGGAAAAAATCTTTCGTCTTGATAACGAACTTTTTATTTGGTCTTGCGAGCAAGATGTTCTTTGAGAAATAGTCAGCGTTTCTCTTTTGCTTTCGGGGGTTACGTCCCAAGTTGGCGGCTACGCCGCCAGAATGGAGAGGCAATCTTCGGGCAAAGACCGAGCCTTTCCGCACCTCAAAGCGGCAGAGCCGCCCGAAAGAGAAGTTAGATAGCCATTGGCTGCACGACCAACTAATCTCCTATGCGTTTTTAGCGCGAAAAGAGGCGCGATTATTTTCAAAGACCCTGATACCCGCGCTCACTACAAACTATTTTCAAACGTCTGCACACGTGGCAAATTATTTTTTGCTTTTTTTGCTTTGCGGGTTGAGGAATAACATTGGAGGTCCTTCGTAAATCGCAAAACAACGCATGCATCTGTGCAAGGTGTTTCCGGGCGCAGCTTTCGCCATAATATCAGGCGTAGCTGTCGTCCATTGCTTCACGTGTCCTGTGCAGTTTTTGCCCTTCTCGTCTTTGACTGTGCAGACGGTCTGTCCTGTCACCAAAGGCAGATACGCGCCGGTCTTTTCTGTCGGTTGCTGTATGAATCTCGATTCGATGTCGGGAATGCCAACTGAACTCATCAATACTCTCCTACTGAAAAGATTTTTAATAAAGAATTTTCGACGTTATGTTATGGCAGACGCGCATCGTTGGTCAATCAGGAAGACAGTGAACAGTGAATAGTGAATAGTGAATAGTGAATAGTAGCGAAGTAGATGGCAGATGCTGGAAAAGGAAGCTAGCGTCTAAGAGTGAAGATCATCCGGCGCGGGAGCGGCACTGTAGGAAACCACGTGAAGTGCGCTGCCCGCGCTCAGCTACATCGCAATGATAGGCACTGATCGTGATTCCGAATCAAATTCTTGAAGCCTAATCTCCAATGGAGACAATCGAACGACCCGCCTCCAACGCCGCCGATAAGACATTTGAAAGCTCATTCAAGAACTCAAGTACGTCCCTCGAATCCATAGGTTCGTCGCATCCGTTTTCTTCATCTGCTTCTATGGGTACATTCGGGAGTTCATTGCGTGATGCGCGTCTAATCAGTTCAGGAAGTTCGGTGTTCAATCGTCGGCAGAATTCAAGGTCAAATGATCTATCATCATAAAACGGCACATGTGCAAGTTCACTGATTGCTGACGTTTGCTCAAAAGAGACGAAATATTCAATGAGTGTCCGCCAAAAAATCGCGTGTGGATTCTTTTGCATATCGTCGAGATTGTTACCGATATGTATTGTTACAGCCATTGAGTAACCCTGGAGTTTTATCTTGCAAACCGCCTAACATCTGATATTGAACATCTTTTGTTTTCACTATTCACTATTCACTATTCACTAAAAAAGTGTTGTGGCTGATGAGGGTTGAAAGTACAATGCGGGTACGCCAACAGAATTGAGTTGGTTCTTTCGTTAATCTTAGGCAGGGTGAGGTCGCGCTCACCCTGCCTAATTTTTTTTGGCGCGATTCTCTATTTATGGATTAGCGGCGCGACGTGGTCTGGTCTGCTTACGTAACACTTCATCACTGGCGCGAGGCTTACCGGCGATGCGCCATTCGATTCGCTTGATGGCAACCGTAGCCAGGTCTGCGGTCTCTGCGCCTGATGAAGTCGCTACCGGCGAAAGTTCCGCGATGGTCGTTTTATCGCCGATCTTGCCAAGTATCTCTATCACCTTTCGTCTGACTTCAAGGTTGCTCGAACGAGTGTAAGGATAGAGGTCTGACACTTGATTACTCTCCATCAGATATCCGTAAGCCTGATCATCTTGCCCGGAATAAAGTTTCGGCACGATGTATCGAATCTGGTCGCGCTGCCCCAGTTTATACAGCGCCCACTGCTGGGCCAGTTTCACATCGTTGTCTTTTTCCGTGAGCACCAATCTGGAAAGCTGGTCAACGTATTTCTGATCGCCTATGCGAGCCAGTCCTTCAACAGCAAACTGCCTGCGTTCAGCGTTTTTATCGGTCAGGTTTTCAAGGAAGACTTGCTCTGCTCTCTCGTCGCCAATCATCGCCAGAGCTGCGAGCGCCGCTTTGTCCCGCTGGGTAATCGGCAAGAAAACATTTTTAACGGTTTGCATTGTGCCTCTGCTTTCAGGACCATGTCCGTAAACCGAAAGCAGTGGTTGAACCGCGCCTCTGTATTTCAAAAACCCTGTGGCAAACATCGCTTGATTGCGAACCTTCTCATCCGTGTCTCTAAAGAAAGGTACAAGATAACGACCTGACTCCGCATCACCTATTTTGATGAAGGTGCGAATCACATCTATGCGAACATTTTGGTCAGCATTGAGCGCGTCTGCAAGTTGCGGAAGCGCCGCCCGAGCGCGCAACACGCCTAAAGCGCGAATCGCCGCGATGCGAACCTCGCGGTCAAGGTCGCCGCGAGCCGTTTCGCCAATGGCATTGATCAGGGACGGTTCAACAGCGATGTAAGGCTCTAAGATTTCGTAGTCGTCGGTGTCCATAAACGGATTCAAACGATTAAAGCCTTTGCGATGATTGGTGATGAAATCAATATCGTGTTCGGTGTAGAGCGCAACCAGCGAACGCACAGTGATGCTGCGGACATTTTTTTGCGCATCTTTCAAGCCATCGAGCATATCCGGCAGCGCCGACATATCCTTAATCAAGCCGAGTGACTTCATCGCTTCGGCGCGTACATCTTTGTCATCATCTCGGCGGGCGGCAACAGCCAGAGCATCAACAGCAAGGGGATCGCGGACGCGTCGTTCGCCAAGTTTCTTTGCTGCGTCGCGACGCGTTTCAACATTCGGGCTTTTCAGATACGCGAGTAGCGTTTCAAGTGATTGAATTTCAGCCATAGCAGGCACAATAAGCGCGCCAAGCAATATAGCCGCCATGAAAAAGCGTAGGTGTGTTTTCTTATTTGAAGGCATAGCAAACTCCTGAAAAGACTGTCCTGAAAACAGAGTTAGAGGGGGTAATAACGCGGGTACTTGTCTTTAACCGCAAACATTTTTCTACTTCTGTGTGATTAAGTCAAGCCGTTCTCTAACCTGACAGGATTCGGGTGAACGCCGAGCAAACGTCCTCAAGGTGGATGACGTTACGCCGACAGGGGTTGTCCTGTCTACAGTTAAAGCGATATCTAAGTGTATAGCTGCTTATTTCGACAACAGAACCAGTTCATTGTTTCGAGGATTGGAGAACCATGAATTTTCAACAGGATAATACACAGCCTTTTTAAAAATTGTAGGATAATAAACTGCAAATCATTTCTTCGCAGCGTAGTAGCCGCGGCGGGCGCGCACAGATAACTTGGGATTCGATAAGACGACGTTGATTTTTCGATAACGACCATCGCGTTTATTGTTTGTAGTGTAATAGGTCAGCGTGTATTGATTGCGCAGTTCTTCAATAATGTTACTGAGGGTTTCCTGCAAATTATCACCTTTGGGTGAATGAACATATTGCGCGCCGGTTTGATTGGCAAACTCTTTCATGTCGCCACGTCCACGCTGCATCATCATTATCACGTTTGAGTTGCCTGTCATCTCGCTGTTGTCTATCAAATCAACCGTGTAAATGGTTACGCCCGCGGCTAAGGCTTTTTTCATTACTGAATCAAGTGAAGCTTTTTGACTGCTGGTGTCGCAACCGTCAGAGATCAGCAAAATCGCGCGGCGTTTTTCCGCCCTTGCGGCAAGCGCATCAATGGCTTCGCTGAGGCAATCGTATAACTTCGTAGTTTCTTTCGCTTCAGCGTCCCAGAGGTAATCGGTGATGTCGCGGGCATTTGAAAAATCTTGAAATTGTTTTACCTTGTTGTTGAACCCATACACGGCGACTTGATCGTTGTCTCTTATCTGCTCGACAAATGAAGCGGCGGCAGCGCGCACTAAACCGAATTTGTAACTCATGCTGCCGCTCATATCAACCAGTATGGCGGCGGCAAAAGGAGCTTCTTCGGCGGAAAACGAATTGATTGTTTGAGCCACGCCGTCTTCCGTCAAAGCAAAATCTTTTGCCTGCAAACCATGAGCGTATTTACCCGCTTCGTCCGTGACAGTGACGCTGACGACAACCAGGTCTGTGTTCAAACGAAGAGGCTCGTCTTGCTCGTTCTTCTGCTCGTCCGGCGATTTTTTGTTTTGCTTTGATTCAGCGGTGGTAAGCGCGTTGAAAGAGGCGAAGAGCATCGCCGCGACAAAAGCCATGAAAGAGGTTTTGAGAATTGCTCTGAACGTAATAAGAGAAACGATGGATAATTTCATTTTTGAAATTGGCGTATGATTTGCGCTAAGTTTACGGCTTCGTTTGCATCGGCGATCAATTTCGCAGAGATTACGTGGCGCGATTCCGCGAGCAAAATATTTTTGATATTTTCTGCGGCTTTACTTAACTGAGCGACGGCCTCGCTTAAAGAAAGTGATTTCTTCTCTTCCATCTTTTCTTCTGAACCGCCGGCAAAATTCAGTATGCGCTTGGCGAGCTTTTCTATGGTCGCGACATTTTTCAGGTCGTCGGAAGCAAGCTTGCTTCGTTCATCATAACGCTTGGCAATTTCAACCGACAACTCACTCATCTTTTGTGCGTCATCGACAATTTTGCGGTGTTCGTTATTGGCGCGTTCGATTGCCAGACGGCTACGCATTTCAGGTGGAAGGTTCAATTCCTGATTCAGTAGTTCGGCGCGTTCTTCATCAGTCAGCGGCGGACGAATCTTTGAACTTGTCGTAGTGTTTTGCGCCATCGCCGCAAGCGAAATAATCAATAAAAATGTAATGTGCAGAAAAAACTTCATGAAACCTTATCTCCGCGCACGTGTAAAAGGGGTGCTATAACTATTAGCACACTATGCAATTCAAGTTCAAATGCAATGAGCATTTAATGGATACGCGAGAGCCTCTTTTGATAATTGAATACGAAGGCGATTTCGTTATTGTCAGTCAACGATTTTGAATTTACTTGATGCAGAGGCTGAAGAAAATCAGGCGGTTAAAATAAAATGTTTTAGACCTTTTACACAAACCGTCTTGAAGACAAGGTAGGGTCCTAAAGTTAGCGTAGCAATCTCCTGACCGTGTAAAGATTCAACCTCTATCAATAAGACATCAGGGGATTGGCGTGCGATCAGCCGACCATCTTGCGAATCAAATTTGAGGATAAACTATCAAAACCTGCGCGGCCGGCAATGCAATCCATGTGTGCAGCTTGCAATAATTCTTCAAAGGTATTGCCGTCTTTCGGAGTCGTGGCAGCGCCTACGCTCACAGATAGGGGCAAATTTTTCGCATCATCAATGGTTCTTTTTATTTGATTGCGTATCTCTGCGGCGGCCCTTTGATCGCTATCCGGCAACAAGGCAATAAACGCATTATCCCAGTAACGCGCCAGCAACGCTTTCTCGTTGAGCGTCTGTTTTATCAAACGCCCGATTGTGATAAGGATTTGATTGTTGGCGGCTCGTAGACTTGCCGAGCTGTTTTCAAAATCATTCACCGTCAAAACCACAAGCGACAAAGGCTTGCCTAAACTCTCGCATTGGGCGCGCTCGCGATCAAACTGTGCTGCCAGGCCTCTGGTATTGGCAAGACCCGTGATGGAATCTGTGACCGATGCCTTCTTTGCCTGCTCGAAGGTCAAGGCGTTGTAAATGGCGTCGGAGGCAGGCTGAGAAACCGATTCCATCAACTGTATATATTCGCTGCTGTAAGATTCAATCTCGGTTGAATACAGCGCGATAGCTCCCATGGCTTCGTTGTTTTTGGCAATCGGAAAGACCATCACGCCGATGTACTCGCAGGCTTCTTCAGCCTCTAAAAAGCTTAAATCCAAAACTGGATTGGTATTAAACATAGGCTTTTGATTGGTGATGACCCAACCAGTGATTCCGGTTTCTGCGGGTTGTCTGCGCTTCAATAATTTTTCCGCGTGGCGCCCCGTGGCATGGACAATTTCAAACTCAGAAGTTTTCGCATCGAACATAGAAATCGCGCAGGTTGTGAAAGGAATCAGTTTTGAAAGACGACTGGCAAGTATGGCAATGGTGTCTTCAACGGAAAGGATGCTCGAAAGCGTGCGCGACATTTCGTAAAGCGCCGTCACACGCTGATGGGTTTCGGCTATGGAATTGAGCGCGGCTGCCGCGCGATCCCTCACAGGCTCTTTAACCAATCCATTACCGGGCGCAGCTCCCGCAGCCTGAGGCGTTGCTTGATTGGCGCGGTTTTCCATCTGTGCAGTGATCAGGCTTGTGGCTTCTTCTTCCAATTGATCCACCACAGAAACAAAAATCCCCACCAGATTCGGATCGTAAATCGAGCCGGAATTTTGCTGCATATAAGCAATTGCCTGATCGCGATTCATCGCTCTATGGTAAGGCCTGTCTGAACGCAAGGCATCATACGTATCAACCAAAGTGAGAATGCGTGCCGTAAATGGAATCGCTTCGCCTTTCAAACCGTCCGGGTAGCCGCGCCCATCCCAACGCTCGTGATGATGACGCACGATTGGCACAACCGGATAGCGAAAATCTATATTCGACAACATATCTGCCCCGATGATGGTGTGCATCTTCATCTGCTCGAATTCGTGTTCAGTAAGTTTGCCGGGCTTGTTGAGGATGTAAGCAGGTACGCCAACTTTTCCTATATCATGGAGCAACGCGCCCGCTTTCAGCGCTTCGATCTCCAGTTCTGAAAGTCCGGTGATCTGTCCCATTTTACGAGCGAAGAATTTAACACGCTGAATGTGATCGTGAGTCACATCATCTTTGGCATCAATCGCCATAGCCAGCATTTCAATAATCGAATCGTAGATGTTGGTCAGTTCTTCATGATGACTTTCTTGCTGACTCAAATTGTCGCGATAGGTTTTGAAAGCATAGTAGATGAGGATTGGCACAGGCGATACCAAAACCAGCGTCACCAGCATCGTTACCAGGCCGTATTGGTTATAGGTAAGCTTGATCAAACCGGCGACCGTTGCGCCCGCCAAAAAAGTGATAGGCTCCCAAGGCATATTGTCGGAAAGCGATTTGGTCAAATTGGTGCGTTGCTTAACATATGCCATCAGGGAAAGAATGGCGGTGTGAAAAAGATAATGAGTCGCCGCCATCGCAATCAGCGGCACAGCGAAAGTGAGTAGGGGAAATGTCTGGAAATTGTCTTTCAGATAGCTCTCTGTCCAATAATAAACTTTGCCTGCCGAATAAACCGAGAGCACATGATTTGATATATTGAAGAGGTAGAGACTGAGCCTGAGCTTGAGCCGATGACTCGCCAAAAACACTTCAAAACAGGTCAGCAGAGCCGCATGATAAGGGCCTAAGATGATAATGGCGAGGAAGATGATTCCTTCTGCCATTGATGTTCCGCTATCTGTACCGGGAAAAGTAAATACTTGCCGTGAAGATACGATGGATAAAATCAGCGCAAGTAAGGCTAAAACTAATAGCGACTCTATGTTCGCGGACGAAAGATTGAACACCGAGAGAATTACCAAGTAGGTTGAAACCACGATCAGCCACAACAAAATTGCTAATCCACCAGTTCCGTATCTTTTGAAATCGTCCACTAATTTTTTCATTGCGCACGATAAAGGAACAAAAGTGCATTTACTAATGTAATGAAGATCGTTGATCTTCATTCATGAATCACAATGCGATAAATTACAAATCCTCTGCTCTACTCTTAGAGGTTATCGCCTTCCCAAATAACGCCTTTGCAAGAATCTATTCTATTCATAATGTTTCTCCTTTTTTTCACTGGTTATCTTGTTGCCGCGTGGAAACAGCGGATGATTTTCAGAGGTGATTCCGGCAATCTCACTTCTCATTGCATCCTCACCATGCACTCTTACCGACGTGCCTGAATATACAAGTCAAGTGCCAGAAAAATCTGCTCATCAACTACAAAGGTAATTTAGTATTTAACAAGGTTTAGCTGATATTTCCTGAATTGGAAAATAGGAGTTCCAGCAAAATTCGGTCAGCCTGATTGTCGGTACATCAGTCAAAATGAAGTTTTCATTATGAAAGAAAATCAAGGAATTGTTAGATTGAGCGGGTAATGAAATCTATAAAAATTAAGATCTGATAAATTTAGAAGTGTCAAAGGAATGACAGACAGGTCAAAGAAAAATCTTTTATCTGGCTTCTTATTCAATCACTTTCTTGCTCTACAATTTGAGCCCGTAGCTTGCCGCAATTTTGTTACTGCTCACGCCCTTTGTGACTTTTATCGGCACATTCACGCGCACCTCTTTGAAGTAGCAAAGGCTCTCTTTCGCCGACTCGCAATAGTAAATCACCAGGTTCAGTTTCAAGATGGTCTCGCCTTCGTTCAATTTCAAGGGAATGGCAAGCGGGAATTTCGGATGGCTGAAGACTTGTTGAACGCCGTTTGTGAGGCTGGCGATTTGCGCTTGAGTTGACGCAACAAGGACTGCCGAAGGAGCAAGCCCATTCAATTTGTACCCGGCAGGCAATTCAAGTTGAAGCGTGAGAGTTGCGTTGCCAGGCGCAGCCGTCTGCAACGGAACGTCTATCATCTCGCCTGTGAATTGATCATGTTTTACGCTGCGCGGACGGAGCCTTTCGAGATTCTTAAATTGAATGGTTTCCACTTTCCTGGTCTTCAAGTCCGCCCATCGAATCGAGTGATTGTTGGTGTCGGCGATGTAAATTTTGCCAAACGCTATGCTCACGCCACCCGGCTCATCAAACATCGCGCTCTTTCCATCAACCAAGCCTTCCTTGCCGGTTCCCAAAAACGTCACCGATGATTTGTCTTTTGGGGAAACGATTTTGATTTTGTTGTTGTAGGTGTCAGCAACATACAGCACACCTTCGTGATGAACGACGCCCAACGGATGTTGTAAACGCACACGAGAGCCTTTGCCATCTTTGTCGCCATAATCGAACAAGCCTTCGCCAACGATCGTTTCAACCTCGCCATTCGGGTCCAGGTCTGCTGAGCGGATGGCGCTCACTTCGCTGTCCGCAAAATAGAGACGCTTACCGTCAGTCGTTATTCCTGAAGGTTGGGCGAGCGCCGCTTCGTTTAATAATCCGTCAATGATGTCCTCGCGCCCGGTTCCCGCAAAAGGCACGATGCCGTTGGTTTTCGGATTCATCCTCCAGAGTTGATGCGGTCCAGCCATGGCTATGTAAAGCATGCCGTCGTGCAGCGTGATGTCCCAAGGCGAGTTGAGCGCCACACTCGTTCCAACTCCGCCAATCATATTCACGCGCCGCGCTTGGTGACCCGTTCCTGCAATGGTGGTCACTTGGCGCGTATCGAAATCAACGCGACGAATTGCGTGGTTTTCCGTGTCTGCAACAAAGAGCGTTTTGCCATCGAAAGCGCAGCCTTGCGGATGATTGAATTGCGCGCTTTCAAAATCGCCGTCCTGCAAACCGATACCGCCTTCGCCGATCACCTCTTTGATTGCGTAGTCATCGAGCGCAGCGACAACGATGCGATTGTGATTAGAATCAGAAATGAACAATTGCTTTGATGTTTCATCGGCAAGAACTTTGCCCGGAAACGCCAGCAAAGAAGCCGGCGCTTTCATTCGTTCCGGCTTCACCTTAAAAGGCGCGCGGTCCAGCTTGCCTTTCGCAGCGAAGGTTTCGATGACGTTGGTGATGAGTTTATCGAAAGGCTCATAGACACCTTCACCGGAAAAATAGCCTACGAGTTTCCCTTCAGGGTCTATCAACATCAAGGTCGGCCAAGCCTGCACGGTGTACTGTTGCCAAACGTCCATAGCGAAATCGTTGACCACAGGGTGCTCGATTTCATAGCGCAAAATCGCCTGGCGTATGTTGTCCGTTTGACGCTCGCCCGCGAACTTTGCCGAATGTACGCCGATGACGACAAGCTCTTTTTCATACTTCTTTTCAAGCTTCTTCAAATCGGGAATGATGTGCATACAGTTGATGCAGCAATAGGTCCAAAAATCGAGTAGCACGACTTTGCCGCGCAAATCTTTCAACGAGAGCGGACGCTCTGTGTTGAGCCATTCCAAGCCTTCGGGAAAATCCGGCGCATTCACTTTGCCTTCATAACTGGACATCTCTTTTTGCTCACTTTGAATCGTCGCGCCCCTGGTAGTGAATAGTGAATAGTGAATAACGAATAACGAATAATGGATTCACCTCTTGGCCGCCATACAATCCCTTTCGATAAATTATTAGTGGCGCATCCTGTTCACTATTCACTATTCACTATTCACTGTTCACTGTTCATTCAACGACCACAAGACCTGCGGGAGCAGAGCCTTCGGGAATCGCCACTGTCGCCACGTCTTCGAGTCCACCGTTACCTGTGTCGCCGGTGACGCGCAAGACGTGAATGCTTTGACTGCCCGCTCTGGTGTTCAGTTCATAGAGAAATTGCCCGTTTTTATCGAGCACAATTTCAAACGGAGCGCGACCAAATGCCAGTGTGCTGTGATTGCTCATTAAATTCAGCGAGCCGTTGTTGCTTATAGTGTAAAGCGATAGCGTGCTCGTGCCTGTGTTGGCCAGCCAGACAGACACGCCGTTGTTGTGAATGGCGATCCAACAAGCGGCGCGATCAGGGGCATTACTTACAGCAGTGATTTGATTGACCTGCCCTTGTTCTGTGACAGAATAAGAGATTGCGCCCGGCAACCTGACATCGCTTACAACTAACTGTGTGTCGTTTGTTGGGTTGAAGACTGCGGCAAAGGGTCCGGTTTGATTTCCCAGTTGCGCCGTTGGTCGCAGCTTGCCATTTTGTCGAACAACCGTAAAGCAATCAATTATGCGTCCGCCCAATCGTAAACCGATAAGCTTATCACCGGTTCTGTTGAATAAAACCTGGGTGGGGTTATCACCAATATTCATTTCAACTCGTCGCTTGATACGGCTAAGAGTGCCGTCGGTATTGACGCGAAATCCCGTATAGTTGGGTGGTGTAGCGCCATCACCTTTGTTAGCGACGTAAAGCAAATCGCTATTCAAAGCGAGGCTTGCAGGCTCTACGCCTCTTGACGCAACGGGCGCGCCAACAAGCGCAAGCGTGCCGTCTTCGCCAATCGCCATCACCGAGATACTGTTGCTTCCTGCATTGACCGCATAAAGAAAAGTGCCTTCGGCATTGACCAACAAAGGGCTTTGCGAATCAATGACGCTGCCCGATCCAACTCCGCCTGTCGGGTAGGTTGCACGGAAAGTTAATTCGCCGCTTTGGGTGTTGCGCTCGTAAGCGGCAATCGCATTCGCTCCGTTAGGGTTGGTTATCGTATAAACAAAGCTCCTGCCCGCAGCGAGGCTCTGACGGAACTCTGTTGCCGCAGAGGCGGCGGTGAAATCGTTTGCCAGCGCCATAAAAAACAGCGGCGTTAATAGCGCAAGCAGTGAAAATATATTTCTGAACATTCGATTGAAAATCCTGATCATTGTGCAAACTCCTTAGAAAAAAATCTTCAAGACTCAAAAAATCGATTGGCAACGGTACTTTTTTTAGTACGAGACATTCAGCGGCTTGGATTGGTAAGCGGATCAACAATCAGCAATACTGGTCGTCCTTACAATCCCCTTTTCGCCAGGTAATCTAAAGCGATGACAGGTCACGGCACTCCAAGCAGCGCTTCGCGCTCCAGACACGCAATTTCTATCGTCTCCTCAAGCAACCTCTCTTGCATAGTCATGGAAGTACGAAAAGCAGCGCGTCCGTTTTCCCAGGCTCAGGGGTTTTATTTCGGGACTACGATGAGGTTGCGATAGGCTTTCCCTGTGTTTACCAGCAGCGGAGCCTGTTCCCCTTTGGTGTGCCACACGACATCGCCGGACTTCCTTTTTCTCAAGGTTTTCTGTCCATTCGCATCTATTGCTTCATATTCTGCGTCATCGAGAAAGATGAGTAGCTGATCGGTCGGTCTGACGTAAGGCTCTCGCTTGCCACCTGCAGGCGTAAGTGATTCTGTAACGGTGACTCTGGAATTGTCCAGTTTAACTGTCATTTTAGGAGCCGACTGTCGCCCTGCATAGAAACTCAGAGCAGACACCAGCAGCATCACAACGGTTGCAAATCCGATTCTTAAGTTTTTCTTCATCATTCCTCCACGAAATTCCTGCTCATCCTGTAGGTATAGCACCTGACGCCTCGCCCCAGCTTTTAGCGAGGGTTATGAAAGGGACCAAGAACTCAGCACGCGCTAGTTCGGCACCCTTTTGCTGGTAACCGACGCATTCAATCCCATATGACTCAGCATAATGCGAGATAGAATCGGTTATCTTCTCCGATGTCTGTCAGCCAATTCTCGAATGTTTCCAACTCGGTAATCGCCTCCTCGGCTGCCTTCGGATCCCAACTCATTTGAGAGATGTGTCGTGGGTCACGACGAATTGCCTCCTTTAGAGCTTGTATGCTTGCGAGCGCTTCCGATGCCGGAGCGAAAGCCTTCGCCTCCCGAGCCTCCCATTCCTGTTTTGAGATTCTTTCCATGCTTTCTTCATTGTCCTGACCCTCAACTTCAATGACGAAGCGGCTTAAAGGAGTGACTCGCAGTGACTCGGCAAGGATGGCAAGGTCACCATAGATAAGTTGCGCCAGGTACTTCCCATCTGTTTCAAAGGGAGCCTTGGTCACTTGTTTCTCGACAATAGGTATGATCATAACGCCCATGAGTATTTCCTTCTAGGACGAGCCGACGCTGGGAGTCGAACTCACGATTAGATATTATTTGCCGCCAGATCAAAGACTACGTGCAAACTTGTGGTTCAGGAAGCATTACTTCGCAAGAGTTCCAAGCCTTGAACCAGAGGTATATCAAAAACCATTTTCCCTTTTTCTTTATTCCCACGTTGTAAACAGGTGTCCGAGCAGCTTCAGACTTCCTTGCTTTTGACTCTATGATAGCCGCGCCGTACTCTAACCTCCGACTCTCGATTCTGGAAATCTACGCAACACGAAACTGGCTACTGTAGCCAGTTTTAAGGCGCGATTTGAAATGAGCTAACCGCAACCTCAAGCAGCTTTGTATTCGGCTTATCATCAAACACATCCTCGCAGGCGGCGCGCAAGAGCTCTGCCACGCTCCAGGCTTGAGCGATGCAACCTCCTGCACGATGTGGTGCCTCGGCATCGAAAATCTCTGACACCGTGCCCAGTCCCGCTTCATTTAAATGCTCGCGGAAGCCTTCAAGCAAGGTTAGTCCAACTTGTCTGCTCTTTTTGGTTCGCTTGTTCACTCTGACGTAAGCCGTGATGAACGGTCCCATAAGCCATGCCCAAACTGTACCTTGATGATAAGCCGTATCGCGGCTATAGGAATCGCCTCCGTAAACCGGGCGATATTGCGGGTCACTGGGTGCCAGGCTCCTGAGTCCGAATGGCGTAAGCAAATCGCGCTCGACGACTGCGACAACGCGCTTCGCCCGTTCAGGCGACAACATGGTGTGCGGCAAACTCACGGTGAAAATTTGATTCGGGCGAATCGCGCCGTCTTTTATATCGCCGTAAATCACATCGTAAAGACAATCGGTCTCTTCATTCCAAAACTGCTGGCAGAAATTCTGCTTCGCCGTTTCAGCCATCTCGTCGTACAACTTCTCGTTTGCCTGGTCTTTGAAGCGGCGCGCAAAATCTTCCATTACGCGCAGCGCGTTGTACCAGAGAGCTTGAATCTCTACAGGTTTTCCGTGTCGCGGCGTGACGACGTATTCGCCGACTTTCGCGTCCATCCAAGTCAGTTGTACGCCTTCAACGCCGCCAACAATCAAGCCGTCTTCGCCGACCTTTATGCCGTAGCGTGTACCTTGAATGTGCCATTTGATGATGTCAACGAGCGTGTCGTAAAGCTTTGCTCTGATGAATTCGTAATCGCCTGTTCGCACAGCCAAGGCGCGAATCGCTTCAAAAAACCACATCGTCGCGTCAATCGTGTTGTACTCAGGATCTTCATCTGTATCAGGAAATCTGTTGGGCAACATGCCTTGATCGGTATGCTCAGCAAACGCCAGCAAGATGCTCTTTGCCATTTCAAGTGAACGCATCGCGTACATCAATCCCGGCAGAGCAATCATCGTGTCGCGTCCCCAATCGCTGAACCAGTGGAAGCCTGCGATGACGGTTTTTTGATTGCCGCGCGCGACGATGAATTGATTGGCTGCTTGCGTAAGCTCTTTTACAAAATCGTTATCAACAGGCGTTGCATCGGCGACGTTCTGGCGGCGATTGACTTCGCGCGCTCTGTATTCGTCAACGCGATTGATGTCTCGGACTTCGGTTGAAGCGATGATGTTGGCGCGCTGACGATGGGTAAAATCA
>JANMSG010001136.1:0-7709 GCA_031389065.1 Acidobacteriota bacterium
CTTCGACCCAGAGAGAGATTGAAGAGCTGAGCCTGCGCGAGCGAAAGATACGTTGTGTAGCCTTCTGAAAATCTGCCGCAGTGGCTTTTGGAATGTCCATAAACTTCTGCGGATTGCGATCGACAATCGGAAACCAGGAACTCTGTACCTGAACCATAATCTTATGACCTTTGCGAAACGTATGATAAACATCGGGCATCTCGTATTTGATGGCGACAGCCTGGTCGGGAACAAAAGGTTCAGGCTTTTCGAAACTGTTACGGAACTTACCGCGAAACGGTTCGCCGCGAACCAGTTGTTGATAGCCCCCCATTTTCACTGCATTTGATGGCACGGGCTGCCCCTGAGGCAGAGGCGGCGTAGGGTAGTTGCCCGGATAAACATCAATCAATTTCACCACAAAATCGGAATCCGTGCCTGATGTGGAGACATTCAAATTCACTTGAATTGTTCCTGCAATCGTCAGGTCATCATCAAGCGCTTCGGTTTGATACACCAACACGTCTGGACGCTGGGCAGCGAAACGCTGATCGTCAGTCATATAATCCGATGTCATATCGCGCACGATGTAGCTTAAGTACGGTACAGGACGATTCGGGTCACTGATGTATTCATCAAAAGCATTTTGCTCATTTTCAAGCGGAGTTGAGGTGTCCAATCTTCCTTTAGAATGAAGATAAAGTGTTGTTGGTTTCAGGTTTTTCGGCGGCCATTCTTTCAGACTGCGCCACTCATTGAGACCCGTCAGAAACATATATGCTTCCGGCAATTCAACCGCCTTTTCTTTGAGATAAAACATAAAAAACGGAAATTGAATCTGCTCTCTGAAAACAGCAGCGGTCTTCACTCCGAAAGAAACATTGCCAAGTTTATCGCCGTCGCCGCGTGCCCAACCGCCGTGCGACCAGGGACCCATCACCAATGAATTCACGGTTCCCGGGTTGCTCTTTTCAATCGCGCGATACATATGAAAAGCTCCCATAGGGTCTTCGGCATCAAACCAGCCGCCGACATTCAACACAGCGCATTTCACATTGTTCGCAAATTTCCAGAGCGAACGTGGCTTCCAGTAACTATCGTAGTTCGGATGGTCTATGATTTCTTGCCAGTAGGTTGCCTCATTGTTCAAAAGCTTTTGATTCACCTCAGCTAATGGCGGGAGATTCAAAAAGAAGTCGTAACCATCAGGTGTGCCTTGATCGAAATTTACGCGAGGTTTTGGCGGTTCGGGCGCACCTTTTCGCGGCACAAAGCTTGAGTAAAACCCGAAATTCGCAGCCAACATAAACGCGCCGTTATGATAGACATCATCACCCATGTAGTAATCGGCAGTCGGCGCTTGCGGCGAAGCACACTTAAGCGCAGGATGCGAATCTATGACGCTTGCGGCAACATGAAAGCCCGGTTGCGAAATGCCTATCATTCCGACTTTCCCATTGTGATTTGGAATGTTTTTCAACAACCATTCGATGGTGTCGTAGGTGTCTGTGCTTTCATCTATGTCTTTGGCGCTTTGCTTATTCGGCTGATGCGGGCGAACCTGTTGAAATTCGCCTTCAGACATATAACGACCCCGCGCATCTTGATAAACGAAAATGAAGCCTTCCTTCTCAAAATGATCAGAAGGTCCAAGTGTCGCTCGATAATTGTCCACACCGTAAGGTGAGACGCTGTAGGGCGTGCGAGTTAAAATAAATGGATAGCGCTGCAATGTCTCTTTCGGAACATAGAGCTGCGTAAAAAGTTTCACTCCATCACGCATAGGTATTGAATACTCATATTTGGTATAACGCGCTCGTACATTTTCTATATTTTGCGCGGCAGTTTGTGATGTCGCATGAATTTGCGTTGCCATCAACAAAACAACTACACGAACCATTCTGAAGAATTTAGGCTTTGTCATCTTGCTCTCGATTTTCATAATGAGGGTTATATAGGAATCCTAAATGTAGCGTAGACTGTCTATTCTGCGCTTGACTGGAACAAAGACCCGCTGGCTTTCCAGGTCATTATCGGCGCAAGACATGCGCAGACTAGACAGTTACCGCTACCTCGCCTGCTCTCCACGAATCATTCAGGAAAGCTATCGTTCAAAAAGAATTAAGCGTTGCCACGCATCTTGGCGAACCACCAACGGAGTCCGACAAATAGAAAACGCCAATCTTTGAAAAATTCCGGCGGTTTGCCCTCGAACCAATGCCCTATGAATTGTAAAATCCACCCGACGATGAACATTGCGACAGGCAATGCCCACAGGCCGCGCACGAAAAGCGAAATGGCGAGAATCGGAATTGAGATTACGATAAGTGGAATACCAATGGTGTGGCAAAGCCTATTAACAGGGTGTTGATGACCTTCGGCATATTGAGCAATCCACTCATCCCATGGCTTACCTCCCAACATAATTCAAACCTCCTTGTGCATAAAAATTCTTTTTTTTGTTGATGCGCGATACAAAAATGGTTCGCTATTTTATCTTCTTCGCATCTTCGAATTTAAACGGCAACACATCGGGCACGACGCTGACTTCGGTCGTGAATTTGAATGGATATTTGCCGCCGCTTTCATAAACCAGTTCAACAAAGAATGCCGTAAAACCTGTAGTCGGTTTTTCTACATGCCCAACATAAACCCCTGTTTTTTGCTCTTTCAATGGCGTACTCGTATACGCTTTGCCAATCGTATCAACGCGGAAATCGCGCGCCTTTGGATTCGTAGCTTGCCATAAATTCACCTCTTTCGGTTTGCCTTTGACGCTTACAACCAGCGAGCCGTCTTTCTGCTTTTTCCACGAAAATTCCGGGCGAGGTTTATTGTTCAAGACCGATTCGTAAAACGCCAGCATGCTTTCGCTTGCATCCGACCCTGCAAGGTTGTGCTTGGCATTTGGCACGTATCGTATATGTTTTTCGCCTTGAATCTTGTCGTAATAAAACTGCGAATTATCCGGCAGGAAGAATTGGTCTCCGGACGCGTTAATCATGAATTTAGGAATTTTGAGGCGCTCGCGTTTGAGATAATTATATGGGTCTTCAATCGCAAGAATATGCTGATATTCTCGAGTGCCAACTTTATCCGGAAATAGTTTGTGGTTCACATAATCATTCAGCGCAGACGAAAAGAAACCGTACGCTTCAAAATGGTGTTTCGTGATTTCTTCAGAATTCAGAGCATCAATTACGGCAGGTATGATCGCCATCACGCGTTTATCAACTGTAGCGACTAGCCAGGTAGTCCAGCCGCGCTTCGACCCGCCCGACACCACAAAGCTATCAATTTTCAAGCGCCCGCCGGTTTCGCTTGCCATAAATTCTTGAATTGCGTCCAGCGCGCGAACGCCGCTTTTGACCATCGCCAGTCGTACCAGCCAAAGGTCATCGCCGGTCTGCATTTGCATGACGCGCGTGTAAGCGATTAAGTCATCCTCAAAACGTCCCTTGTCTTTTGAATCCGAAAAAAAGAGCGGTTGGTTTGGAACCATCCCCAATTCTGTGACGACCGTATTTGATTCAATTGCGAATCTCTTCGTTCGTTCATTGAGAGTACTCGGCATCGCATCATTGTTATTGCCTCCGCCAATAAATAGCAGAGCCTTATTGCTTTTGGTGGTTGTGGGTTTGACGATGGTGAGCCAATGCGTCCAGACCGGTCTGTCCACCTCTTTTTCCGTCCGCCAGGTCTGTGAATTCAATTTGAGGATGTAGCCCGTGCAACCTTCACCTGTAATCGTATTGACCAATTTCCAGGAATAGGCGGGGTCTGGTTTTGCAATATATTTATCAAGAATTGTTTCCTGAGCATTGGCTGTTACAGCGTACGAAGAGGCAAACGAAACCGCACAGAAAATCAACAACGCTTGTCTTTTCAGGGCGACTATCGATGAAGTAATCATGTCAAGTTCCTCAATATTATATTGATTGAGTTGATTAGCGTCTCCGACGCCTACGATATGACAGTGACGCTATAAGTGACTTGCAGCTTTGCGGCTCCACTAAACCGAAGATTAGCTGCGGCATATTTATATCATAAGAAGGCTTGATCGCCGCGAATTGTTTTTATTTTTTCCGTAATTAAACGGTAAACAAACCAAGGTTGGTAGCTAGATATTCTAACGGTTTAGTAGATAAAAAATTCCTAAAATTGGCGTTGCAATAGTAGCGAAGTTCTAATTTCAAGAAAAAACATAAACATGACTATTTGCGCCAGGTGTTGCAAGCCTGGAATGATCGCAACCCGGCTAGGTCTTCTATATTCTGATCTTCTCTCTACCTAAACGCTTTCAGGCTCATCCGATATGCCATCTAATATCCTTCTGACCTTGCGCGCCAGAGTTGTTGTCGTAAAGGGCTTCTGGATGAAATTCGTCGCCGCCGCGATCACCCCATGTCGGACAATCGCATCGTCGGTGTATCCAGAGGTAAACAGGATGGGTAGTTGTGGGTAGATCTGTTCGAGCCTCTCGGACAATTCCCGTCCGCCCATCTCCGGCATCACCACATCGGTCATCAGCAAATCAATAATGCCAGCGTGTATTTTGTAAATTAAAAGAGCGTCTCTACCATTACGCGCTTCTAAGACGGTGTAGCCACACATTTTAAGGATTTGTCGGGTGAGCGTTCGCACCATCTCTTCATCTTCTACCAGGAGGATAGTTTCTGTCCCCAGTAGCAATTCATCCGAGGTCTCCTTGAGCTCTATAGACTCGGCTTGCTTGATGATGCGCGGCAGATAAATCTTAAATGTTGTGCCGACTCCAACCTCGCTATAGACCCAGATATTGCCGCCACTCTGTTTGACAATACCGTAAACAGTTGCCAATCCCAGCCCCGTACCTTTACCTACATCTTTCGTGGTAAAGAAGGGTTCAAAGATGTGCCGTTGAGTTTCCTTATTCATCCCAGTGCCGGTGTCACTGACGGCAAGCAGGACATACTCTCCGGGTATCACGCCGACGTGGTGTCTGGCATATTCCTCATTGAGTGTGATGTTGTCTGTTTCAAAGGTCAGCTTGCCACCTTGTGGCATCGCATCGCGGGCATTAACTGCCAGATTCAGGATGATCTGTGATAGTTGTCCGGGATCAACTTTCACCAGTCCAGCTTTCGGATTGAGGATAGTGATGAGTTGAATATCCTCACCAATCAGCCGCTCAAGCATCAGGTTGGTGTCGGCGATGATTCGATTGTAGAAGACTACCTCAGGCTGGAGGATTTGTTGCCGGCTGAAAGCCAAAAGCTGATACGTCAAGGCGGCAGAACGTTCACCGGCTTTCTTGACCTCTTCAATGTTACCGCGGAAGGGATCGCCGACTTTCATGCTCATAAGCGTTAGATCACTGTAGCCAATAATGGTGGTGAGCATATTATTGAAATCATGAGCAATGCCGCCCACTAGACGGCCAACCGATTCGAGCTTTTGTGATTGACGTAACTGCTCTTCCAGGTCTTTGGTTTTCGTGACGTCCAGCATGACTCCCTGCCAACCGGTTCGGTTGCCTTGCCAATCAGTGATAAAACGCCCTTTATCATGCAGCCAATAAATATCACCATCACGCGCGATAATGCGGTATTCCAAGTCCGTTTCCAGACCTTGTTTCATCGCCTCTTCCGTGACGCGCAAGACAAGTTCACGATCATCCTCATGGATGAGACTAATCCACATATCCGGGTGACTAACCCATTCTTCCGGTGTATAGCCAAAGGCGGCTATGTTCGGACTAACATAAACCGGCGCGTAAGGTAGCCTTGGTTGTGCGAGATAGACAATTGCGGGCGATGATTCTATTAGACTACGATATTTTGCTTCACTCTCTTTTAGCGCGCCCTCTGCTTGCTTGATTTGACTGATGTCACGCGCGACGCAAAACATTGTTTTGTCGCCTGAAGACCAATTCGCCGACCACATCATGTGGGCGACAAAGCCATCTTTGTGTAGATATCGGTTTTCAAAGGTACTTGTTGATTGTCCCGACATAATATGAATGGCGGCTTGCGCGGATTTATCCTGATCAGCAGGATAAACAAATTCTATCGAATTTCTGCCAATCAATTCTTTGGGCTCATAACCCCATACTTTTTTAGCGGCGGCGCTTACCTGAATGAACTGACCGGCTTCATTAAACTGACAGATCACATCCAACGAGTTATCGAGAACCCTACGATAGTCTTGTACAGCTAATTCCAAATCGCCTGACAGCTTGGTTAACGCCATTTCAGCCTGCTGACGCGCTTTGCGGTTTTTCGCCTCTTGCATTTCCCGATCGATGGCTGGCGCCAGGCGCACCAGATTATCTTTCATCAAGTAATCGTGCGCCCCAGAGCGCATGGCATCCACTGCAGTCCCTTCGCCAATAACCCCGGAAATGATAATGAAAGGGATATCTAAGACTGTCTCTTGCAGAAGCTTGAGCGCTGAGAGAGCGTTAAAGTGAGGCATTGTGTAGTCGCAAAGGATGACATCCCACTCCCTGGTCTCAAGGGCAGCCTTCATCGCTTCGGGCGTATCTACCCGCTCGGCAACTACTTCATAACCGGCGCGCGACAAGTGGCGCATGAGCACCAGTTCGTCACGCTCTGAATCCTCGACGTGTAAGACTCGTAAACTTCTCATCACTACTCCTGTCTGCTCTACGGCGCAGCTTGATTCAAAACCAACCAATACAAGCCTACGCCTTTTGTCGCTTCCAAAAATTGCTCAAACTCTACAGGCTTGCGTATATAGCTATTAGCTCCCAAGTCGTAACTTTTTATCATGTCTTCCTGCTCACTCGAGGAAGTGAAGATCACTACAGGCAGCCGCCTGGTGCGCTCATCGGCTCGGATCTTTTGCAAGACCTGCAAGCCGTCCACCTTGGGCAATTTCAAATCAAGCAGAATCAGTTGCGGCATCATGTTCAGGTCACGTCCGGCGTAGGGTCCTGTGCCAAACAGATAGTCCAGCGCTTCGACCCCATCGCGTGTGACGATAACATCGTTGACGATGTTATTTTTCTTCATGGCGCGTAATGTTAAGGCTTCATCTCTGGCATTATCTTCCACCAGTAGGATTATTTTGTTCTTCATGTTCTCTCTCCTTTTGTTGTCCAGACTCTCTCTCCTGAAAGTCGCCGACTGTGAAATAGAAGGTCGCACCTTTATCAATCTCTCCTTCAGGCCAGACGCGGCCTCCGTGTCGACTGGTAATTCGCTGAACTGTCGCCAGGCCAATGCCTGTGCCCTCGAATTCACTGGTCGTGTGGAGGCGCTGGAAGGCGCCAAATAATTTGTCGACAAAAGTCATGTCGAAGCCCGCGCCGTTGTCACGGACGAAATAAAAGGTTTCGCCATTCTTCTCTCCTTGACCAAAAGTAATCTCCGCCTGTTTTCGCTTCGAGGTAAATTTCCAGGCATTACCCAGTAAGTTGGTAAGCAAAATCTTCAGGAGGCGATTATCACCACGGTTCACCAGGTCTTTCTCAATGCTGACGGTCACTATACGATGCGGTTCTCTTTTTTGCAGTGCCGCGATCACTTCTTCAGCCAGATTGCTGAGATTGACTGCCTCCTGTCGCATCACACTGCGGGTGATGCGCGCAAGTTGCAATATGTCATCAATCAATTGGGCCATCTCCTGACTGGCACCACGTAACTCTTGCAGGTAGCCTTTGCCTACCTCATCGAGTTTATCGGTATAATCTTCGAGCAGCGCCTGGCTGAAGCCGTTAATGTGCC
>JANMSG010001137.1:0-6068 GCA_031389065.1 Acidobacteriota bacterium
TGCACATTAACATTGCGCGCCGACGTCAACGAGGTGGTAAGAAAATCTGCAACCGCATCAATGCGAATCTTGCCAGGGTCTTCCTTGGGAGTGCTCAATTGGTACTTGATTTGTGCGTCCGTAGGACCTACCTGATCTCCAGATTCATCTCGTCCACCTTCCGGTAAGCCTTGTTCGCGCCTGAAACTATCTATGATTGGGCGATGAATCGGGTCATCTTCGGGCGACATTTTGCGGTGCAACACGGTGGCTGCGCTGCCCGATGATGCACCCACTCTTTGGCCAGCACCAATCGTCTGTGCAGCTGCGTCAGCCGCTCGCTCGCTGGCGTCATCAGAAGAACCTATTTTCAGTGCGCCGACGTTGCTATGCCCCTTATTGCCCTGTTGAACAACGTGTGTTAGTTCGTGCGCCAACAGCTTTTGCCCCTCTGTTGTGGTTGGCGAGTAGAGATTTTCCCGGAAGGCAATATCGCGCCCGACGGTATATGCCAGCGCATTGACAGCGTTGGCGGACTCGGCGGCTTTCGCATCTCTATGAATCCGCACCTTGCTGAAATCATGAGCGAAACTCGATTCCATCAACGCGCGCGTCGAAGCATTGAGTGGTTCGCCCGACGAACGCAAGACCTCGTGAACAATCGGCGGCACTCCTTCTATCTCTTGGTCATCGGTAGCCGAGCGTTGCAAGGTCTCCTCTTTTTCCTTCGCGCAGGATGCGCATTTGCTGCCCGCAATCGTGCGATTGCCGCAAGCACAAGCGCGTTGCAACACGCCACTGGTAAGCGGCATTACAGTCTCTAACGGTTGGCGTTCTTGTGTCTTTGCCCGAGAATTCATTTGCTCATCCTTTTATTCAATACCTGAGTGCGCTTTCAACTGTGCAGCCCGGCGTCTCGAAGGGGCAGGCTCCCCGGCAATGACTGCGGTCTTACAGCTTGATGCACATCTAACCATAACGACGCTGCGCTCCAGTTCGATTTCAAGAAGTGAATTCAAGCGCCAGTGTGACGGCTTGATCGTTCCAGGCAGGATGTCGAAGCGTGCACTGGATAGATCCACGATTGACGCCCCTTTCTTTCAGCAGGTCGCGCGTCTTGCGACCGATCAAAGCCCTGCTGTTGCCGGTAAAATCGAGCCAATCCAGAATCTCCTGACTCCCTTCGCCGCCGCGCAACAGGTAGTGCCGGTTATCGGCGTCGAATAACCGCCAGCGGAAAGTGACACCGATTACGGGCATCCAATCAAGTTGAAAAATTGTTCGGGTCGGGTCATCGCTGAGCTTCACGGGGGGCACGGGTTTCAAGCGAAAGGCGGGTGGCGTTGCGGTATTCCAAAAGCCTTTCTTCTTGGGGTCTTTCTCTATCTCCGCTTCGATCCCTTCATGCAACGTGTTGGGATTATCAATTGAGGGGACGGGTTGGGAGAAAACGGTTTCCGGTGCACTACGCGATGAAGGCATACTTTGGCCCGCGGCTTTCGCCAACTCCTGCGCGTATGTCGTGCAGGTGTAGTTAGGACCATAGCTAGGCGGCTGCTTGCAGACCTTCTGCGCCTGCGCCAGCGCCCCGTCGTATTGAGCCTGCGTGAGAGAATAAGTGATCCGGTCGTCTATGCAGGCATTGTGGGTGGTGTCGGGGTGACGAACGCATCCCGGCACCTGTTGACGGTTCTCGTTTGGCAAATCCTTTGCCGGGTAAAAGCCATAGGTGAACTGACGACCTGAGTTTTCCTCGAAACGAACGTAGGTGTGACCAAACTCCTGGTTCAGCAATGCGTTGTACCAGGAACTGCGTTCGATATCATTGTTGACGGTCATTGTCCAGGCGCTGCTTTGCCCAAGAGCCTGGTCAACTGCTTTGTCCGGGGTCAAGCATTCATCGCCGGTTGCACAAGTGGTACCACTGGCACTACAGCGATCTTGTCCACCGCGTTGCAACGACAGGGGCAGACGTTGCAAGCCGCCGGAGCCGGCAGAAGGAACTTGCTGTGGCGTCGCGTCGCTCATTACTCGAACGGCAAACTCCTGCGCTTCTCGTTCCGCTGATGGGGAGGGATCAACCTCGAGACCTGCCCCCTGGATTGGTCCCGATGCCGATGCTTGCTGAACTACATGGGTGAGTTCGTGCGCCAGGAGTTCGCGCCCTGAGCGCGTGGTGGGAGCGTAACTTCCACGCCCGAAAACGATGTTCCGCCCAACGGCGTATGCCTGAGCGCCTACGGCACGGGCAGATCTTGCGGCGCGCTCGTCGGTATGTACGCGCACCCCACTGAAATCGTGGCGAAAACGACTTTCCATGAAAGCGCGGGTACCCGAATCGAGTGATTGACCAGAGGCAGCCAACACCTCATGCACAAGCGGCGGGATTCCCCCGGGTGCAACGCCATTTGCCTGGCGCTGCAACTCAATCTTCTGGTTCGTACACTCCGAACAGTCGCCGCCCGCAAGCGTGTGATTGCCGCAGGCGCACTTGCGCTGCAAGATGCCGCTCGGCGCGCTCGTCAAGTTCGCGGTAGCCGTCCGGGGCTTGAGAGATGAAGTTTGCTGGCTCATATAATTTTGCTTATGCCGTGGTGAACGCTTCCAGCGATTTGCCACCCAAGCTGTGCCGGACTATTCTGCGCGCTTAGTTGAATTGCATCGGCGCGCAGGCTCGGCAGTGCTGTTCCCGTTTGCAAACTGGGCGCGATGCCGCTTTGCATGAAAAGTCGCGTCAGTTCAGTTTCGATTGCTAGGCGTAACGATGCGCTGTCACCTCCTTCAATCGGTAGTCCGTCCAAGATTAAGCGTTCGATGTTCAAATTGATGTTCATTTTTGAAGGCTCCTCAAATGACTCTGAAATCGGCTTCGCTAAATTGCTTATCCAATTTGCGAAGCTCATCTTTTGCGGCTTCCAAAATCAGTGGCAAGGTCACCGAAGGACTGGCGCGACTGGCCGCTAAAAACGCCGCATTGATGGCTATGCTGTGAATGTTGCCGCCCGTCAGATTGAGCTTTGCCAATTTCTCGAAATTCAATTTGTCATCCAGCGGAATCCCTGATGGAAAAGCTTTCTGCCAAATCTTGACGCGCTCGCTTACTGTCGGGAAAGGGAAATTGATAATGAATCGCAAACGCCGCATAAACGCTTGATCGAGTGCGCTCTTCAAATTTGTCGCCAGAATTGCCAAGCCGTTGTAGCTTTCCAGCCGCTGCAAAAGATAATTGATTTCGATATTGGCGTAACGGTCGTGGCTGTCTTTGACCTCGCTGCGTTTGCCGAACAAGGCATCCGCTTCATCGAAAAACAGCACCACGCCGCTATCTTCTGCCGCATCGAACAAACGCCGCAGATTTTTTTCCGTCTCGCCGATGTATTTGTTGACCACGCTCGATAAATCTATGCGGTACAAATCCAGGTCTAATACTTTCGCCAGCACTTCGGCCGCAAAAGTTTTGCCGGTGCCGCTTTCGCCTGCAAACAAGGCGCTGATGCCTAAACCGCGATTGACGCTGCGGGAGACTCGCCATTTTTCGTAAACCTGAAAACGATGCGCGACCTGCGCCGCTACCTGATTCAGCAATCTCTTTTCAAGCTCAGGCAAAACCAGGTAGTCCCAAATTTCCTGCCTCTGCTTTTCATCACGCGGGTCGAACGCCTCCCACTCTTTTCTAGGCTCAAGGTGCTGCGCTAAGCCATCCATTCCCGGTTTGAGACTCGTGCGACACGCTTGCCAGATTACCGTTTGATTGCCGTTTGATTTCGCAGCGATTTGCTTGATGGATGACAAATCCAAACTGAACTGCCCGGCCAGTTGTTCAGCTAAATCAGCAAGCGATTCGCCCAGTTCACTTACCCAAGCCAGGCACTGCTCGTCGGCTGTCGGCTTCGAGATTTTGACAGACAGGGTTTGCCTGCCCTCAGATGGCCACGCCTCGAAAACGTCCAGAAATATCAGTCCTTCATAAGCGTTCAAGAATCGTTTTATCGCCGGCGCTCGAACTTCGGCGGCTTTATCCACATCGCGCGCGTCCAGGTAAACGGTGATTGGCAAAAGCTGTGTTTCGCGCTGCATCAGGCGTATGAAAGTTTCCAATTCCGCCTTGTGCGTAGGCAATGATTCGGCGGACAAGTGATAGAGTATTCGTCGAAATTCATTTGCCACTTGCAAAGCGACCAATTGCTTGCTGGCCGAATCGCGCCCTATCAATTGCACAAATGGTAACTGCTGTTTGGCGAGCGAATGTTCAATCTCTGTATTGATCAACTTCACGACGCTCTTTTGCGACTCCGGCAGTTCCGCGATTTCGCTCTGCACAGGCAGCGGGCTAATCAAGCGCGCCACGCGATCATCCAGATGATTCAGGCCTTTCAGATAATTGACAACTCGCTCATCAGCTCTGAGCGCGCTACTCGTAAGCGATTGCCCGCCCGTTTGATTGACCTCTATCAAATTCCAGTAGCGTAATGGACGGTCAGGAGAAAGCGCGTCCCACAGAGGGTCATCAAACATGACCAAGGCCAGCGCAAAGGTCGGATAGTTGCGCGTCACGTCGTGTTGCGCGCGGGCGCAAAGCCTGTCAATGCGGGTATCCAAATCGCGCGCCGCGCAAAGCAAAAGCAGTTCTTGCTCGAAACGCGACAAGCCGAAACGCTGGCTCAAAATCGTCATCGCCGGAGGCATTTCGTTGGTCTCCGCCGTGATCATCGCCGTCGCCGCCTGGGCGATTTGCTCGTCAGTTGCAACTGTTGAAGAGGCGCTCAACATCAGCGCGTTCGAAGCCTTAGTATCCTTTTCATTTTTATCTTCGTTTGCGACATCTTTTAAAAGACCGAGCCATTTGCAAAACCATCTTATAAGAAAAAATCCTGATTTTTCAGGCTTTTTTGCCGGTGAAGGCGGCAAAGTACCTTCTTCCTCTCCTTGCCTTTGCGCCGCCAGACGCTCCAGGCGCAAGCGCAACCAGAGCAGCGCCACTGCCAAATATTGACCATTTGCTTGCTGCCAATCCACAGGATTCGTCATTGAATGGTTACCTTCTGATTATCTGCAAAGACCAATCGCGGAGGATTGTCTTTGCGCTCGTAAGGCATACTGTCAACGCCATCCACTCGCAAACGCAACACGGCATCCTGAACCAACGGCGCGTCTGTAATCACAAAAGTGAGCTGGTCGGTCGAAGCATTGTGCGCTGCGGCCGTAACTTCGCGGTCAGCCAACAACAAGACCACGCTTTGTTGCGGCAATACTTCCGGCTTGCAGGTAATGACCAGCGTGACCTCGCCATTGACATCAGGCGCAAGCGGATTCGGCGGTTGAATCTCGGTCACTTCAGGCGAAAAGGTGATAGGCGTTTCGTTCGAGGTGTACTCTTTGTCAGTGCCACCTTTCTTGATGAGAACTTTCACGCTGTAAAAACCCGCCGCCCAATCCGTGTTTGCTGTCGCCGGAACGCCTGGAATCGTCACTTTGATTTCTTCCCCTGTCGCGTCACCTGCGGCAATCAATTCTTCTCTGGTAATCGGTAAGCGCTGATGCGTGAAGCGGACGCGAACCTGGTCGCCCGCCAGGTTTTGACCCTTCAAAATCAACACGGAATCGAGCCTCGCGCTCGGAAAGGAGAGCGGGCGCGGGGAAGCGTCAAGATCTTCGGGCAAACCGAAATAGACCTCTTCGATAATCGGAAAGGGCGCAAGCAGAGTTTCAACGCCGCGATCATCTTTGCCTCTTTGCAAAACCGGTAAAGCAGCTTGCGGCGTCTCTACGGCTTCTATCAAAACAACCGTAGCTTGATAGGCCATAGAGAGCACGTAGGGCGTTTGCGAAAAGACCGACCAGAGCTTGAACATATCGTCCAGGGAAAGAACGGAAGGTGTAAATTTCACCAGTTCGATTGAATTGCCAATCTCCGAGTCTTCAATAATCTGTCTGCGCTCCGCATCGCCTATGTTGTTGATGATGGCTGCAATCGTTTGACGCGTCAGCATAGGTCTGGCGTGAATGTCGCGCATCACTTCGCCCATCAACAACTGCGGTTCAAGCTTTTCGTCATCGCCGTAAAAGCTGAAAAGATAGTGCAAATCAAG
>JANMSG010000689.1:0-4159 GCA_031389065.1 Acidobacteriota bacterium
CGGCGCACCAACCCGGTCGCTACCGCTCCCGGTTCTGACTGGGGTCTGCAACCCTCCACATTTTAGTCATGTCCGCACGTTTTCAAATTCATGCGGACTTCACCAGTGATACGAGAAAGCTACAGAAGCGCGCCCCACGCTAAATGGTGGTTCAACATTGCTACCTTTGGTATCGCCTATAAAAACTCTGAACTCAGGTCTCAAGGAAAAATTTTTGTTCAAGAAAATCTTTACTCCCGCGCCAAAGTTCTTGGCGAATCCATTGGAAGTGCGAGTAGGGAGGAAATTGTCTTCAGGAAACCGTGAGCGGTTTTCGTGATGGATGAAACCTACGCCGCCGACTACGTAAGGCTGGGCTCGCGAAGTGGTGAAGTGATATAGCACATTGGCAGTTGTGAAGACCGCTGTGCCTGCAAAGCGCACTCCGCTGGAGAAATCTCGCTTGTATTCAATCCTGTTGACTTGCGCCTCGACGCCAAACTTGGGCGTGATGCGAATCCCAACGCCGCCACCGATGTCGAATCCGCTGCCTATGCTTCCTTCATCATCGTAGGCTTTGCCACCTCCGATACTGCCGAAAACTTCACCGCGAGAGGCGTAATTTTGCGCCAGCACGGTTGGCGCAATCCATAAAAAGCCGAGCAAGATGAGAGTTTTTATCATAGAAAATTCCCCTTTCGGCTATTTGCTAGGCAAAGCTTGTGCCTACGTTGAGGAATACTCCAAATAGTCAAATCTCGCCCTATAAATCAATGGTTCGGTAGTATTTTAGCTGCGTTTCGGCGCCTAAAGCCATATCTTCTTTTTAGCAGTGACGCAATCAACGGCTGACAGATGGAGAAAAAATCTGACATCGTCAAATCCAAAATTAAACAACGAAGGCAGCTTTGCAGTGAGCATTTCTTTCTTCAATCGCGCGTTTCTAAATTTGCAATTATTCAACTATTGACATTGGAATATTAGAGTTTAATATCGTTTTGAGCGCGCTTTTCTAAGCTAAAAAAAACTATATGCTTGCCCCTCAGATTACTTCCTTGATATTGATTGAACTCAATAATAATTGCTCTTGCATTTGATAATAAAAAACGCCTGGCGGTTAAAAATATAAACGCTATTCTAGGGAATTCGAAATTATGTCCACGATAAACTTCTCCCAAGTTGTACAGCAGATGCTCTCCGTATCAAATAAAATATCCGACTTGATTTTTTCACCCGGCCGTCCGCCACAGGTAGAGTTGATAGGCAAACTCACGCCCGTCAATATTCCTGGAATGGAGATGTTGACGCCTGCTCACACGGCTGGCATCGCAAAAGCTTTAATCGGCAATAATAAGTCCGCCGAACGTTCGCTCGAAGAAAATGGCTCGGCTGACATCTCTTTCAGTTTGCCGGGTCTGTCGCGTTTTCGCGTCAATATATTTATGCAACGTGGCACGCACGCGATCGTCATGCGCGTCGTTCCTGATTCGATCCCGACCTTTGATGATTTAGGGCTACCCTCCGTTTTGAAGGAGATCGCCAGTATGAAAAATGGCATCGTTCTGTTGACGGGACCTACGGGGTCGGGTAAATCTTCGACGCTTGCGGCTATCATTGATTTGATCAACGAAATACATTATTACCACATTGTCACCATCGAAGACCCGATCGAGTTCATGCATCGCCACAAAAAATCTACCGTGCATCAACGCGAACTGCATTCGGATACTTCGACCTTCGCTTACGCTTTAAGAGCCGCACTGCGACAGGCACCAAAAGTTATTCTCGTCGGTGAGATTCGTGACCTCGAAACCGTAGAGGTTGCGCTTGAAGCCTCAGAGACTGGTCACTTGGTGCTTTCCACGCTGCACACGACGGACGCCGTAAAGACGGTTGAGCGCTTGATTGGTATGTTTCCGAAGAGTCAGGAGCACATCATTCGTATGCGCTTATCGAGCGCCTTCCGATTCATCGCCTCGCAGCGACTCATACCGAGAGCCGACAAGCGCGGTCGTATCGCAGCGATAGAAATTCTGAGATCAAACGCCCGCACACGCGATTATATTGAGAAGGGCGAACGCGAAGGCAAATCGCTTTATGACGCGATGCGTGACGGCAACCTCGACGGTATGCAGGTGTTTGATGGAGAGATCGAGCGTATGATTCGCGAAGGTATCATCTCCATGGAAGACGGTTTGATGTACGCCACGAATCGGCAGAATTTGATGTTGCAACTCTCAGATGTTGGTTCCGGTTCAGGCTCAGGTCTGCTTAACGGAAACACAGGAATGCTGGTTAGTTAAACAACTCTTCACATCTGTGTTTCAAACAGGGGCGGAGTTTGGTCTGTAGCGATAATCGCTTCCTACAGACCAGGCTTCGCCCTTTGTGCTATAGTGAATCCGAAAAGCTTTTTAAGGAGGCTTCGCAAGGATTTACGATGCGCCCGACGATTGTTTCCATCTCCGGTTTCTCATCAAATGTAGGCAAAACGACTTTGATGTGCGAAATGCTGAAACGCTTCAAAGGATGGGAAGCGATAAAGATTTCGCGCGGTCATTACCGTTCTTGCGGCAAAGACCCGCAAGCCTGTTGCATCAGTCCACTGCTTGGCGAACATCCGCAAATCTTCAGCGGCGCCAAAGAAACCTGCGTCGAGCGAAAAGATACAGGGCGTTATTGGGAAGCTGGTGCGAGCAATGTTCATTGGCTCATCTGCACCAACGAACAACTCGAAGAAGGCGCGCTTTTAGCGTTGAGCAAGGTCCAAACCGCAGCCGTATTCATCGAAGGCACAAGCTTTCTGAAATTCATTCCCGCCGATTTTTCCATCATGGTTGTAAGAGCCACTCGCGATGAAATTAAATCAACAGCGCTTCGTCAGGTTAATAACGTTGATGCTTTTTATGTTTCGGATGCCTTACTTGACGAAAAGATGTTCGAGACGATTCAAAATCGTTTGGCAAAACGCAGCGTTCACATCACAGAGAAGCCGCTTTTTTTTCGAGATGAAATTGATAGCCTTGCAGAAGCCGTAAAGAGAGCGTATCTTGGCGATGAACGAAGGCAAATCGTCACGCCGAATTTCAAACTCACCTCAAGGTAATGCCGAATGGAGTGGATTGAAAAATATTCAGATTTTGACGAATTGAAAAAGAGCAAGTTGGCGCTCTTTTTCAAAGAAAATAAGTATGTTCAAATCATCAAGCGAATCCTGTACTGGCTGTATTGGGGAATGTTGATTGCCTTTGTCGTCCTGAGCCTGGTTATCAAAGAGTGGGTTCCTGCTTTTATATTTTTCGTGTTTATCTGGCAAAGGATTAGCAGTCGCAAAGCCATTAAAAATCGTTACTTTTTAGCTTTTGGATTTCTGATATTTGTTGGCGGCTCTCTTTTCCTTATCCTTCATTTTATTCAAGGGCTGAATCTTTCTCGTTGATAAATAGCCAGGCAAAAAACACTCCTGTGAAAATCAATTCATGCGCTGCAAAGAAGTATCCCAGCTTGACCGCGCATCCCGCCGCTTTCTAATATCAATACTTTATTCGCTGAAAGAAAAATTGCTATGGTGCTGACACAAGTAACAAACGAATTGCAAACCATGTTCGATAATGCTCGCAGTGTTGCAGTGCTTACGGGGGCAGGCATATCGGCAGAAAGCGGTGTGCCAACCTTTCGCGGCGGTGGTGATTCATCCATATGGACTTGGCGTGGACGGCCTGTGACGGAACTCTCATCGGCTGAATTAATCGCCACCAATCCGACATTGGTTTGGGAGTGGTTCGATTATCGTCGCGCCATGTTGCTGGACTTGAAACCAAACGCCGGACATTTCGCGCTTGCAGAGTGGGAGAGACGTTTTGAAGACTTCGCACTGATTACCCAAAATATTGATGATTTGCATCGCGCCGCAGGGAGTTTGAACTTGTTTGAACTGCACGGCAATATCTGGCACGCCCGTTGTCTGCGTTGTCGCAGCACTTTTGAAGCGCGTGAATGCCCGCTGGAGCAGAACCCACCGCTGTGTCTGGCTTGTGGCAAGGCTGCGCGACCCGATGTAGTTTTGTTCGGTGAGGTGTTACCGGAAGGCGTTTTTGAACGAGCCGAAGAAGCCTCGGCACGAGCCGATCTGTTCTTCGTCATCGGCACTTCGGCAGTCGTTTATCCGGCAGCCTCTTTG
>JANMSG010000699.1:0-7629 GCA_031389065.1 Acidobacteriota bacterium
GCAGAGATAATTGAAAAATCTCTGCGCGAGTTTTGCGCTCATTGCATCTCGATAGGGAGAGAAAATTCAGATGCAAATCACCAAGTGTTTAGTTGAGTTTCATTGTCGGATCGCCAAGTAAAATCCAGGTGCGGCGAACGTCGCTATCAGCAATAGAATTTTTCGCCTTCAAGATCGCTTCCCCAATGTTCCTGGTTTGAAAGAGCAAGCGATACAACTCCTGATTCATCATCGCCTGTGGAGCAGGTTCGGTCAGTGCTGATGACGCCCAAACTGCGACTGCTCCGCCATTCTCCGCTTTGAGCAAACTTTCGCCGAGCGAATCTAATACAGGGTCTTGAAAGTAACCGTTCAAACAGGTCATCAAAACAAACATCGGCAAGCGGCCTTCGTTTTTCAAGGCTTTTGCTTCTTCTGAAGTCAACAAGTTGCCGCGCCAGAGATTGACGGAACCGTGACCAGCGTAGTTGACCAGTTTCTGCCCTTGATTGATCGCATCAAGTAATTGTTGCTTTGCCGTAGCTGCATCAACTTGCCCGCGTTTAATCTCTGTAACCGGCAATGTGCCAGGCAACATTGAACGAAGTTGCGACGAGGCCTGCTCAAAATTAAACCCATCGTTTGCATCGCTGACGAGTAACACAGACTGTGACAAGGAGCTCTTATCGTAACTAAGAATCTTGTTGATGATCGTATTGGCTTCGGCAAGTGAGCGAATCGGCAAACGACCTACGGCTAGATCACTGATGCCGTCGTTATTGAAATCAGCGAACCAATCGTCTGTGGCGGTTTCCAGGTAATTGGTATCAATCAGTTTAGTCGGCACGAAATCAAAATCGCCCCGTCCTAAATAGTTCTTTGAATCGAAGGAAGCATCGGCAGCCAGCAGTAAATACGCCGGCTTGATCTTCCAACTCGATTTCGCAAAGGCTAAGAAATCTTTGATCGCTTGCGGCGATTTTTGACCGAATGAATATTCATCATAAACGTCCTCAATATCTACCAGAGCAGTTGTATAGCCTTCACTTTGACGAACCATCTTCAAGGCCTCAAGCGCCGGGAAGAACTCTTTCGTGGTGATAATAATAAAATCGGCCCCTTGATTTTGGGTGCGCCAATTGGATGACCTATTCTCTTTGATTGAAGCTGCTGTTTTCGCCTTTTCATCAGTCAAAGCGAGCAGTTTGCGTTGTCCTGTATCATTTGAGGTGACAGCGATTGAATAGCCATTCCTCGATTCAAGAATCTCACCGATCAACTCTTTGACATTGGATTCATTGCTTACGTCAAAAACACGAATTGCTTTATTGGTGAACCCATCTATGGTCACACGCTCTTTGCCATTGACGTTCAACTTCAAAGAGTTGTCATCGGCAACGAAGGTGTGTTGATAGGTCAAGCGTATGTAGTCAACTAAATTGACATCGCTCGGAGAGTTGACGGCAAGCAGTTGAACCGTGTTTGCCCCCTCTTTGAGCAAAGAGGGTTGAATCGCAAATTTATTTACGCCTTGTTGTTGTCCGCTAAAAAGCAGATCTCCAACCATCACACCATTGAATTGCACAGTCACGCGATGTGGAACCTGCGTCACCCCTTGAATTGCAACTTCCAGTTCCGCTTGCTTGGTTGCAGACAAATCAACATTCGCCAGTCGCAATTCCTGATTAACTGGAGTGGCGACGACGACCGCGCCAAAGAAATTTTCTTGCTCGCCATTACGCAAGCTGGAGAAATAGATGGTGCGATCCTTGCGCTCTACAGTAGTCGTGAAACCTGAATTGGCGATTGGGCTGCCTTCTCCGGTTATTGATTGAACGCGAAGACCTGCCTGCGAACCGACAGACAACCAATACATGCGCGCATTCGTCGACGGCGTGTTCAATCCCAAACCGTAAAATTCGATGGCTGAGGTTTCGTCAAAACGCCCGTCTTTATTGGTCAAAACCTTCATTGGCACTTCGCGCCCGTCAACAGAGAGTTGGAACAATCCTGCATTACTTTTTGCATCCAGTCCTGCTCTGACAAGCTCCGGTTGAGTCACACGGTACCAACCTTCCTGTTTGACGGAAATCTTTACAGCGTTTTGCGTAGCTAAGGAAGATTGTACGATGTTCTGGGCAACAGCCGCGCGAGCCGGTGAAGCGAAAGACGCAGTCTTTTCCACCACCTTTGACGATTCAATTTGACTCGCTTCGTCATTGAGTTGGTCGAGAAGTTTCGCAACGGGTTGTTTCGATCCAGCGCCAGATGTATGGTTTGCTGCCGCCTGAACGGCAAAAGGTCCGTGCCATTTCGATGTGCCATTGAGGTCAATATCTTCAAGCCAGTACATCGCTCCTTGAGCTGTAACTTTGTCTAACCAGGCGTAATATTCTCCCGATTTCAGCACAGACCGATAGCCCGCGGTCAAAGATGAACCGGCGATGAGTTGTGAATTAACCGGTGAGCGCTTGCCGCCTTCCTCTCTGTGAATGCGGAAGCCCAGGTTGTCTGCTTCAAATCCTGTCTTCCATTCGAGCAAGACGCCGTTTTCCTGTTCTGTGGCAGTAAAATCTATCAAGTCAACTGCCGTCGGCGCATTTGAAGTTACGGCGATTTCGCAAAGCGGTCCGAGAAGATAGGTGGCTCGCGCTTGTGTAGTATTGCCCGTCTCATCTACGGCTTGTCCGCGTGTGCCATTACCTGAAGCAGGCGTTGCCGTCAAAGGGATTCTCTGACCAACAGAGGTTGGCGTCACATCAACTCGATAGGTCAAAGTAGCCGTAGCCCCTGCCGCTACCGCACCCGGATTCCACACCACATTGCCTGTGCCACCGAGTGCCGGTTCGGAAGTAATGGAGCCTTGACTAACGGTCGAGGCGTCTCTATAAACCGTGCCGCCTCCCGGCACATTCGCGGTTACGACATTTGCCGCTGAGAAGGTGATGGCACTAGCCGTTGGATTGACCACCGAAACCGTGACTGTATATCTTGTCGGTGATCCCACTTGTGGAGGATTGATGCCCGCAAAGAGCGCAAAGGTTTGTGTAAGGTAAGCCTTCGCGGGTTTCGTCCCATCATCTCTTGGCAAATAGATACGGAATGAATTCGCTACAGGATTGGCTGCCGGAGGGTTGGCTGCCGTTTGATAATTCCCCATGTAGTATGTGACATAGTTTCCGTTTGGATTGCCGCTCACCACATAACTGGAGATTGAAATGGTTGAACTCCAGGTTCCATAATCTATAGCGGAAGCATCTGTGGTATATCCGCTAAAAGCGTCTCGCCTCCAGGTATTATTCGTAGAGAGGGAGCTTGTTGTATAGTTCTGCGTGAAGCCTCCTGAGCGACTGGTGAAGCTCATTGAACCTACGCTGCCGCTGTTGCTGTCGTAATCAAAATCATTCTTTGAGCAATTGCATCCAGAAGTAACATAAGGGTAGAGCGTATAGCTTCTACTGTTGGTTCCGCTAGTGGGAGGGTTTACGCCGATTTCCATCATCGAATCCAAATACACATTCAATTCTGTACCGCCCGCCCCCGAAGTGCCATCGTGGGCGCGTATGCCTATGGCATTGATGTCATCGCCGCTCGTCACCGCAGAAGACATATCAATGCGAAGTTCCCAGTGCCCTGCATCTACAGTGCTGCCCTCTTTTATCTGCACGTTGTCCACCAAGAAAAAGTCATTGTTGCCGTATCCGGTAAACTCTATAAATCGAATGCGCGTGTTGGTGGCGATAGAAGAGGTAATGTTATAAGTCCGTGAGGATCCGCTGGTGATACTTCCGGTGAAGGTTTCGAGCGTTGTCCAACTGCTGCCGCCGTTTGCTGATACTTCGACGCGCATCTGATCGCCGATCTCAACGCCCACAGTACGTAAATTAAAGGTTAAGGTAGCACTGGTAAAACCGTTGCTGGAAAGATTCGCCTCTCGCTCAATTCTTGCCGTACCAGCCTCTATGCTCAATTCACCGCCGGTTATCTGTATATCACCACCGGTGGCGCTATTATCATCACTGGTTTCAATCCAGTTTCCTGCCCAATTCACGGTTCCGTTATTATTGTTATAAGCGGCGGTTGTAAAGGTATCGAGCATTGTTTCGCCTGTCGAATCAAACAGACTTAACCAAGCGTTATCAGCACCCGCAGGTCCTGTGGTATTTCCTGTGGTGAATTGGACATTGCGTGTTTGTCCGGCAGGATTGATCAAGCTATATGTAACAGATGAATCAAAACTACCTCGAGCGCGGTCACGACCTGCCGCTGCCTCACCTGACCCTCCGGCTCCAATATCTGCGTCAAACAGATCAACCGCTAATCTGCTCAAGCCGGCAGGCACTTCAATAAAATAGCGGTAGTAAGTATTTAAGCCGTCGGCTTGGTCGGAGGTGTAATCTCCGTTTGCAGTCCCTGATCCGCTGCCATTTATCATAAACAGACCTGTAGAAGTGGTTGAGCCCTGAGGGGTGAGCGTCAGTTGATCTGAAGATTTCGCAGCCGTCTTCTTAAGAATGCCTTTTTTATTTGTCTGCTGCGCCGCTTTAGACCCGGAAGCCTTTTCTGCCGCCACATCTGTGTATGAAGCATCGCTGGCTTTTGATTGTCCGATAGAGAAATAATTGAAGATTAGAAAGAATGAAAGAACCGTCAGTATTACAAACAGTGGACGATAAAATGTGGGGTTCGCGTGTGAGAATAAGTGATTAGAATTCATAGTGCCAAAACCTTGGGTCAATTTTTTTTCATTGAAATCGCATTTCAAAAGATTTATTGGGGGAAATCCACCAAATCAAATCGGACTCTACAAGGGGTTATCAGCGAACTTTTCTATCCTAAGTTACCTCTTTGCGTGGTTCAATAGTTTTATTTTAATTATTTTTATGGGTGTCTCTGAGGAGATTCGGTCAGAATAAGGCTTTATTGAAGTCTCAAAATCTAAGCTGTGGTAGTGGGGATTTTTTCGCTTGTGGGGGAAAAGACTCAGTGTGCACGAAACCGGTTTCACAGCCGCACCCTCCAACGGAGACCGACGATATAGAGGGTCTGATTGAGCACCGACCCTGAACGCCCTGACTCTTTTTTAAAGACCATGCTGCGCGGCTAGAGTTATTTCTCTGCTGTGCGAAGTTCCGCCGAAAGATGCTGGTTATCGCTTTCCAGTTTAGCTTCTCTCCAACCCATTCGATGGATGAACTCTCATTTGATAAAACGGCTTGCCTGCGAATAGATATATGGTGTTGCTGGTAATTTGATCAATCCAGTCGCGGCGGACCTTGTTTGATTCGTGTCAGCACTTTGTTATTATCCGGCGAAGTAGTCCACATAGATTCCAACCACCAGGTAGCGCCTGCTTCGGCAAAGGGGCGGACAATTGCCAACGCTTTTTTGCGATGCTTGCCGGGCGTTGAGGCTCCTGTGATGATCTCGAAAGGCGATTTCTCGTGGCGATGCTCGGCGATGTATTGCGCAACCTCTCGAAGATCATCGGCAGTTAATAAAGGATATGAGTTCTTATCCTCTCTGTACTTTTGCAGAATAATCCCGTCCCATCGCAGGGCGCGATTTACAGATTTCTTCTTTGGCCATACGCCAACTACCCATAAAGGAATGCGGGGCGACTGAACAGGTTTGGGTAACATGGTCATCTCCTGCACCTGGAAATGTTCACCCTTGAAAGTGCAAGGTTCGCCTTTCCACAGACCGCCGATGATCTCCAATCCTTCTTCGAGTTTTTGAGCGCGAACCTTGAGTTCCATCGCTTCGCCGACTTTGTAAAAACCGCCGTCATCTTCAGCCGCTCCTAAGCCGACCGAAAGAATCATGCGTCCGTTGGAAAGATGATCGAGGGTTAAAACTTCACGAGCCAGTTGCCAGGGGCGACGGCGCGGCAAGGCAGTAATCATGGTGCCAAGTTTGATGCGCTGGGTTTGTTGCGCTATCAACGCGAGCGCGATCCAGGGGTCGAACCAATCGCTTGCCGGAAACCCTTGGGTTTCGATAGAGAGCGCATCAGGAATGAAGATGCCATCCCAACCTGCGGCTTCGGCTTCAGATGCTAAATCACCAAAGGTGCGAAAATCACCGCCCGGAATTACAAAACCGTATTGCATAGGCATCTCCTTCCTATTTAATAAAGCAAAAGCAACGGTATTATTTTGCCAAGCGAACTTGTGTTTCAGGTGGCAAACATAAGACAAGCCCTGATGTCTTCCTTCGTAAGCCCTTCGTATTCGTTCAGGATTTCTTCTTCTGTAGCGTCGTGCGCCAAAAGATTGAGGATATATTCAACGGTTAATCGCGTACCCTTGATGACAGGCTTACCAACCATAACTTTCGGATTGAGTGTGATTCGCTCAAGTAGTTGTTCGTCGTTCACAGTTACTACCTCCTCCTATCTAAAAGTTTATGGATAGTTACTTGGGTTTTCTATCTGCAAACTCTCTCCATTTGCTGCTATAAGAAGGTCGCTGTCTGACGATACAAAAGTTATCGGAATACCTTGTGATTGGTAATCTCCAAATAATTCAATTGCCACTGCAAGTTGAATCGCATCCAAAGTCTGTAGTTTACGACTTTTTACTCTGTCTACCACGTTATGCTTTTCCACCAAATCTGCTGCCTGCGTTATATTTTCGTTTTTCACCGTGAGAGGTATATATTGCTTGTCATAATCATCTCGAAACTGAGCGATGAAATCCGCTGCATCCGTTTCTGAAATTTTTGCAGAACCTGTTGAACGTTCGCGCTTCTTTATAGCAGAAATAGTTTCTACCAAAGTAATCTTGGCAATAAAAATGTCATTTCCTGCTTGAGGGTCAACAATATCTTGAACCCATTTCGTCCCATCTTCTTTCACATATCTTTTAACCAGCGCGCAAGTATCAAAAAAGTAGATAGCCACTTAACGACGCTCCTCTATGATTGTCTGCGATAACGGCTCTCCCTTAATTTGAAAGGTCTTGCGATTTTTGTAGGGAGTAAAATCTGTTATCGGTTCAGGTATGCGCTCAATAGATCCCTTTTTGAGTAATCTCTGTTTCACAAGTGCATTCTTGAGCGAGAATATATTCCTTCGAGCTACTTCGTTAGATGGCTCCAATTCAATCGCTTTCTGGTAAGCGTTTAAAGCTTTTTCATGCCTTCCGAGAAAACTGTAGATAACACCTATATTGTTATACACGCCAGATGAGTTGGGTTCGATTTGAAGCAGGTCTGTGTATATTTTTATTGCTTCTAAATAATATTTTTTCCTTTTAGTAGAATTCTTTTGTCCTAGATCAAAGTAAAGATGTGCGAGATGAATATATGTTTGTTCAAAATTATTATTGAAGTTGATGGCATTCTTGTAATGATTTATTGCTAAATCCCATTGATGTTGTTCCGAATACAAATATCCTAAATAGAAATAAGCTTCGCCTCTTTTTCTATCGAGTTTAATAGCCTCTCTAAATGTTTGAATCGCTCTTGTGGTCTTACCTGATAATAGATACTCTCTGCCTAAGTCCAAATGTATTATATAATTGTCAGTCCATAGTTTGGCAGCTTTCTTAAGATTTTTTAGAGTTTTTTCATGCTCACCTAATTCGTAGTAACATACAGATATTAAATAATAGGTTTTGGCTAAAACCTTATCATCTTTCGGCAAAC